>NZ_JBEYYR010000014.1:0-202292 GCF_040645635.1 Streptomyces sp. NPDC046727 | reverse complement strand
TCGGCGGATGCCGTCGCCGGGAGCACGTGCACCTCGATGCCGCGCTCGGCCATCCGGTGCGGGGTCATACCCTTGATGCCCAGGTCGATCGCAGCCACCGTGAACCGCTTCTCACCGATCGCCGGGACGACGTACGCCTCCCTGGTCGCGACCTCCTCGTACAGGCTCGCACCCTTCATGTGCGGCTGGGCCTGCACCCGCTCCAGCAGCTCCGCCTCCGCCGCGATCGCCTCGCCGGAGAAGACGCCGGCGCGCATCGAGCCACGCTCGCGCAGGTGGCGGGTCAGCGCGCGGGTGTCGATGCCGGAGATACCGACCACGCCCTGACGCTCCAGCTCCTCGTCCAGGGAACGCCTGGCCCGCCAGTTGGACGGCACGCGCGCGGGGTCGCGCACGACGTAGCCCGAGACCCAGATACGGCCCGACTCGTCGTCCTCGTCGTTCCAGCCCGTGTTGCCGATCTGCGGGGCCGTCGCCACCACGATCTGACGGTCGTACGACGGGTCGGTCAAGGTCTCCTGGTAGCCGGTCATACCGGTGGAGAACACGGCCTCGCCGAAGGTCTCCCCCACGGCCCCGTAGGCGCGACCGCGGAAGATGCGGCCGTCCTCCAGGACGAGTACGGCCGTGGTGGGGCCGCCGGCGCTCATCGGTCCAGGCCGCATGCCGGGCGGCCACCGCCTGGGTGTTCGGGCTGGGCGACGCACTCCAGGCGGAACTGGGCGGCGGTGCGCAGGACCGCCTTCTCCACCTCGCCGCTGGAGTCGCCGCGGAAGCGGAAGCGGGCGCCGACGTGTTCGTAGCCGCCGACGCGCGGGATGACCTGGCCGGCGGCGGGGACGACGGCGGCGTACGGTGCCTCGGCGGGGTCCTGCGGGGCGGGCAGTTCGTGGCTGACCACGCGGCAGGGGGCCGGGACGGGGGACGGCACGAGCAGCCAGCCGCCGGTGCGCCAGCGGTCGGGGACGGGCAGCTCGGGGAGGCGGCCGAGCTGGATGTCGGCGGCGGCCCGCATCAGGTCGATGCCGTGCACCTCGCGCCAGACGAACGGGATCTCCGCGCCGCCGACCCGGTAGCCAGCCTCAAGGAAGCGGATCGCGGGGCGGCCGTCGGCACCCGTGCCGACGAAGGCCTCCAGGTGGAACACCCACGCCTCGCCGCTGAGCGCGCCCGCGACCTTGGCCGTGAACTCGCCGAGCGCGGTGAGCAGTTCGGGGTCGTCGATCTCCACGGAGCCGAGCGCCTCGCCCTGGGTGAAGTCGACGCAGGTGTTGACGTAGCGGGAGGCCCGCCACGGGCCCAGGCGGTCGCCCGTCCACAGGCCGTCTATGTGGACGATGTCGTCGGGGCAGTACTCCTGCACCAGGCGTGGCTCGGGCGGCAGCGCGGCCGGCTGGGGCAGGTCGGCCGTGGAGGCGAGACGTACGACGCCCCGGCTGGCGGTGCCGCGGCGGGGCTTGACCACGACGGGCAGGCCGTGGCGGTCGACGAAGGCGCGTACGGCGTGCTCGTCGGGGGCGTCGGCGAAGCGGGGGGTCGGGACGCCGGCCTCCGAGACGAGCCGGTTCATGGTCAGTTTGTCGCGGAAGCGGGCCAGTTCGGCCGGTGTCTGGCCGGCGCAGCCGAGGCGGTCGCGGATAGCGGCGGCGGTGTCGAGGTCGCCCTCGTTGAGGGCGAGCAGCCGGGCCGGGGGGCCGAAGCGGGCGCGCAGTTCGGTGACCGCGCGCCAGACGGCGGCGGTGTCGTCGGTGGCGGGGACGACCACGACGGCCGCGGCGTCGGCGGGCACGGAGTCCTGGGCGAGGGCGGTGGTGACGTAGGTGACGTGGTGGGTGCGGTGGTCGAGGTAGTCCTCGTAGCGGGCGTGGCGGTCGCGCCAGCGGTGCAGGATGACGACGTGGCGGTTCATGCGTGCTCCGTTCCGGACGCGACGAGGTCGCGGACGTGGCCCACGGCGTAGGCCGCCGAGACCACGGCGGCGCGGGCGGAGCCGAGGGCGTCGCGGCAGGCGTCGAGGTCGGGTTCGGGCAGTCCGGCGACGATGTCGGTGGCGCAGTCGATCAGGTGGAGAGCGGCCCGGATGAGCGGCTGCTCGTCGGTGTACCGCTCCTGGACGATGCGCCGGGCGGAGTTCAGCTGGGTGACGGGGTCCGACGCGGAGCTGGCCGTCGGGACGGTCGAGGCGATGGGGTTCACAGGCGGTTCCCTCCCAGTGGTCGGTGCGGGCCGGGCCTCGTGGGACGTCGCGGCCAGGCGGTGCCTGGGCGTGCACGAGGCGGGCCGGGCGGCCGGGCGCCGGCGGATGCGGGGCCCGGCCGCCCGGCCGGAGAAGCGGTCCGGTGCGGCGGACGGCGTGCTCAGCGCGTCTCGAAGCGGATCTTCGCGTTGACGGCCTCGGTCCGGGCGACGGCGTCGTCGGCGTCCCGGCCGGACGCGATGGCGTAGCCGGAGACACAGTCGGCGACGGTGAGCAGCGGCGGCACGGTCTCGCCGGCGTTCTTGCCGATCACCGCGGCCACCTCGGTGTCCCGGAACTCGTCCAGGTAGGGCAGGAAGACGTACGGGACCTCGCCCTCGGGGATGGTGCGCACCTCGTCGGCGGCGTCCTCGGCGACCTCGACGGCGGTGACCGTGCCGGGCTCGGGGGTGAAGAACCGTACGGCCGCGCCGCCCAGTGGCTCGGGCGAGGTGGCGGGCAGTTCGTCGATGCCGAGCGGAACGGTGAGGAACATCCGGTTCAGGTCCAGGCCGAAGGCGCGGCGGACCAGTTCGGGGGCGCCGCTGCCGGCCAGCCGGGCGTGCGATTCGAGGACCCGGGGACCCTTCTCGGTGAGCACGAACTCGCTGTGCGAGGGGCCTTCGGTGAGGCCCACCGCGTCCAGCAGCTGCGGCGTCAGCTCGCGGAGTTCGGCGAGCCAGGGCGCCGCGTACCGGCTGGGGGTGCTCACCTCCCACTCGACGTACCGCTCGTTCATGCGGTACTCGGAGTAGCCGATGGGCAGGTGGCGGCCCTCGTAGGAGAAGGAGTCGACGCTGACCACGGGGCCGTCGAGGTACTCCTCGGCGATGATGCCGGTGATGCCCGCCTCGCACAGCGCCTGCCAGGCCCGCTCGGCGTCGTCGAGGCTGTCCACGGGGTGGATGTGCAGGCTGGCCACGCCGTCGACCGGCTTGACGATGATCCGCTCGCCGACCTCGGCGCGGAACTCCGCGATCTCGGCTGCGCTCTCGACCATCCGGTAGCGGACGGGGCTCAGGCCGTGCTTGTCGAGCAGTTCGCGGGTGAGTGCCTTGTCCTTGAGGGCGCGGGCGGTGGCCTCGGTGACGCCGGGAAGTCCGAGCGCGTCCACGACGAACCCGGTGGACTCGGCGGCCGGCTCGGTGGTGGTGAGCACCCGGTCGAACGGCCGCTCGTCGTGCAGCGGCTTCAGTATGTCGAGGATGGCCTGCCCGTCGGCGATCGGGGCGTGCACGATGCGCTCGCAGTGCTCGGCGATGGCCGGGTCGTAGGCGCCCTCCTCGTGGACGAGGACGACATCGATGCCGAGCTGCTTGGCGCCGGCGATCGGGGCCGGTCGGCCGCCGATGACGGCCACGCGGTGAGTGTTCATGGGGTTCCCTTCGTGCGGGTGGTGGCAGTGGCCGGTCTCAGGCGGCGTAGCAGCGGCGCAGCCAGCGGGCCGTGGCGTCGGGGCGCGGGGTGAAGGCCTTGCGGCGGTGCAGCACCCGGTGGTTGTCGAAGATCATGAAGTCGCCCGTGTCCAGGACGAGTTCGGCGCCCGGGATCGTGGTCAGGGTCTGCGACCAGCTCTCCAGGGCGGTCCGGGCTCGGTCGGTGATGCCCCTGGTGGTGCCGCGGTCGTAGCGGACGCGGTGGCGTCCGGTGCCGTCGGGTTCGATGACCGCGGCCTCGCGCAGCGGGCGGGTGGCCCCGCCGTCGTTGGAGTCGGGCGCGCCGACCTCGAACTCGGGTGTCTGGAGGATCCGCCGGGTCTCGGGGTCCAGGCGCACCATGACGTCGTCGAGCGCCGCGATCTCGGTCGGCACCTGCTCCTCGTTGCGCACCGCGTAGAAGGTCAGGTACGGCGGGGTGTACAGGCGTGGGTCGGAGCCCGGCCGGCCGAACGGCTGGTGGGGGTTGTCGGAGTGCCAGAAGAACTCCGAGTCGGCTCCCCAGGAGCTGGTGGTGCCGCAGGCCGCCGGGTTGGGGACGACGTTGCGGATGAGGTGGCCGTCGTTCTCGTAGGCGACGGCGAAGGGCGTGCAGCCGATCAGGCGGATCAGCCCCAGGTGGATGGCGTTGGTGACGGCCAGCTCCGGTTCGTCGCCGAAGCCGCTCACCGGGGTGGCGGGGAAGTTCTGGGCCGGCAGGTTGGACAGCACCAGGGCGTGCCGCGCGGCGGCGGTGAACACCTGGATGCTCTGCAGCACGTCACCGGGGAGGTGGCGGCTGAGCGCGTAGGCGCCGATGCCGGCGAGGATGGCGTCGTCGAGGTCGGAGTCCAGCCGGGTCTCCGAGACGCGTTCCGAAATCTCCTTGTCCAGCAGGTCCCGGACGCTGTCCTCGATGTGGTGCCGGGCGAACTGGAGCAGGCTGGTCATCGTGTGTCTCCCATCGGTCGTGCGCGCACCTGGCCGCTCGCCTTCAGCGAGCCCGGGCCGGGATCGGCGCGGTCCAGTAGGTCTGGGTGCCGGCGGGCCGGCGGCGGGCCATGGGGTCCTTGACGACCCGGCTCACGAGGCCGGCGGGCGTCACGACCAGGCAGTAGAGGAGGAAGAGCAGGAAGGTGCGCATGAGTGGTCCGTTCTCCCGGCGCCCCCGCGGGGCGCCGGGGTTCGTGGGGCGTCTCGGTCGGCGGTGCGTCAGTCGAGCGGGATCTCGGCGCGCCAGTCGTGTTCCTCCGACCAGGCGGGCTGGGCGCTCTTCTCCAGCAGGAAGTTGCCGAGCGCGAGCATGTCGATGTCGGTGCGCATGAAGCAGGTGTAGGCGTCGTGCGGGGTGTTCACGATGGGCTCGCCGCGCACGTTGAAGGAGGTGTTGACCAGCACCGGGCAGCCGGTGCGGGCCTTGAACGCGGTCAGCAGCCGGTGGTAGGCGGGGTTGCTGTGCTCGGTGACCGTCTGCACCCGGGCCGAGTGGTCGACGTGGGTGACGGCGGGGATGGTCGAGCGGTGGACCTTCAGCAGGTCCAGGCCGCTCGCGCCGGCGCTGTCGGCGTCGAGCCGCTGGGCCGCCGCGACCTGCGAGACCACGAGCATGTACGGGCTCTCCTGCGGCAGGTCGAAGTACTCGGTGGCGTCGGAGGCCAGTACGGCGGGGGCGAACGGGCGGAACGACTCACGGAACTTGATCTTGAGGTTCATGGTGGACTGCATGTCCGGGTTGCGCGGGTCGCCGATGATCGAGCGGGCGCCCAGGGCGCGCGGCCCGAACTCCATGCGGTCCTGGAACCAGCCGACGATCTTGCCGTCGGCCAGTCCCTCGGCGACCTCCTTGGCCAGCGTCTCGGGGTCCAGCCGCTGGTGCGGGATGTCGTGGGACTCCAGATAGGCGGCGATCTCCTCGTCGTCGTAGCCGGGGCCGAGGAGCGAGCCGCTCATCGCGTCGCGTCCGGTGGCGGGATGGTCGCGGCGCACCCCGCGCTCCATGGCGACGGCCTGGGCCGCGCCGAGCGCGCCGCCTGCGTCACCGGCGGCCGGCTGGATCCACACCTCGTCGAAGACGCCCGCGTCGATGATCTTGCCGTTGGCGACGCAGTTGAGGGCGACACCGCCCGCCAGGCACAGCGTGGACTCGCCGGTGCGTTCGCGGGCGGTCCGCGCCAGCCGCAGCACGACCTCCTCGGTGACGGCCTGCACCGAGGCCGCGAGGTCGAACTCGCGCTCGGTGAGTTGTCCTTCGGGGGTGCGCCGGGGTCCGCCGAAAAGCTTCTCGAAGCCGCGGCCGGTCATCACCTGGCCGCGCAGGTACTCGAAGTACCGCATGTCCAGGCGGAAGGAGCCGTCGTCCCTGATGTCGATGAGGTGCTCGCGGATGAGGTCGGCGTAGCGGGGCTTGCCGTAGGGGGCGAGGCCCATCAGCTTGTACTCGCCGGAGTCGACCTTGAAGCCGCAGAAGTAGGTGAACGCCGAGTACAGCAGGCCCAGCGAGTGCGGGAACCGCAGTTCCGCGAGCGGGGTCAGCTCGGTGCCGCGGCCGTGCCACAGGGTGGTCGTGGCCCATTCGCCGACGCCGTCGATGCACAGGACGGCCGCGGACTCGTAGGGGCTCGGGAAGAAGGCCGACACGGCGTGCGACTCGTGGTGCCGGCGCACGGACAGCTCCGGCACCCGGCCCAGGTTCAGGTCGGCCAGCTCGGCGCGCACCCGGTCGGCGGTGCGCAGCTTGCCGCCCGGCCCGAGCCAGGACGGCAGGGTGTCGCGGAAGGACGCGAAGCCGGTCGGGGCGGCGCCGAGGAAGGTGGCCAGCACCCGGCGGAACTTCAGCCGGGGGTCCTCGTAGTAGGCGACGGCGGACACGTCGTCCAGCGTCACGCCTGCCTCGTCGAGGCAGTAGCGGATGGCCGCCGAGGGGAAGGAGGGGTCGTGCCGCCGCCTGCTGAAACGTTCCTCTTGAGCGGCCGCGACCGGCACGCCGTCGGCGATCAGCGCCGCGGCGCTGTCGTGGTAGAAGGCCGACACTCCCAGGATCAGGTCAGACACCGCTGTGTTCCTCCACGGAATCGGGGGCGGGATGGGTTGCTTGCGATCGGGCGCGGGGCCTCGGGGGTGGCATGGGGTCTCGCGGTGGCATGGGGTCTCGGGGCGGCGCGGGGTTTCGGGGGTGGCGCGGCTTCATCCCCGCCGGCCCGCGAGCCGTCCGCGGCGGGCGGCGAGCCGGGCGCCCACGCCGCTCGGCGGGTTCAGCGAGCGGTAGCCCGTCCGCACCCGCTGCCAGGTCTCCGCACGGCCGCCGGGACCAGGGGTGTCGGGCAGGGCGGCCATCAGGGTGTCCACCGCGTCCGCGGCCCACGCGGAGTGGCCGGTGGCGACGTTGTCGATGGTGTTGTGGATGTCGACGAAGCGCGTGCTGAAGCCGTACGCCTTCAGCGCCAGCCGGGCTCTGCGGTAGGTGCCGCCGACGCCCGACAGCTCCATCGCCAGGTTCAGCCCCAGCACCTCGGGCAGGAACGTCCTCGGAAACCTGCCGACGCACAGCCAGTACACCGGCAGTTCGAACGACTCGTCCCGGAAGCCGGGCCAGTGGGCGAACTCCGCCGAGGCGGTGGGCGGCAGGTCGACGCCCATCTCCTTGAGGACGTCGCGGTAGATGAGCGGATGGTTCAGCCGGGGCTCGCCGTTGCCGAGTTCGTCCCAGTACGTCTCGAACAGCGAGTGCCCGATCTCCGAGGACGCCTGCTCGTAGTCGGTGAACCCCTGCAGCCAGCTGCCGTCGATCAGGGTCAGCGGCGCCGTCTGTACGGTGTCGTCGACGACCGCCTCCCGCGAGGGCAGCGGGACCTCCGCGTTCTGCTCGAACTCCGCCCCGTGCCGGTCGTGCCGCTCCTGCAGCCAGGGGCGCAGCCCCTCCCGGCCCCAGCGCGCCGGCAGCGGCATCGTCCGCTCGTCCATACCGTGCGCCGACCGGGCCAGCCAGCCGGCGACGTACCTCTTCGCCCAGGAGCGCAGCGCCGGGGTGTCGGTGCGGCGCATCAGCAGGTGGTAGGCCTCGCGTACGGAGGAGGGTGCGCGGCCCGGGGAGCGGTGGCCGGCCCGGAGGGCGGCGGCCGCCTCGGCGGGGGCGGCGGGTGCTACCCGCGTACCCGTCCGGTCCCCGGCGGGCTCCTCCGCCGGGGGCGTCGCCGGCAGGGAGTCGATCCACCGCCGGATGACGTTCAGGTCCTCCGGTGAGAACACCCGGAACATCGGCCCGCGTTCGCCGACCAGCCCCCTCACCAGCGCGCTGGCGGAGGCCCGCCCGGGCTTGACGAGCTTGCTGCGGGCCAGGGCGTCCAGCAGCGGGCCCGCGTCGGTGCGGCACTCGGCGAGCCAGCGGGCGAGGGGCTTGCCCTCCAGCTGGAACTGGTGGTGGTAGACGGCGCCCTCGCGGGAGCGCTGCCGCATCAGTTCCGCCATGTCGAAGGCCGGGTCACCGGCCGCGACCAGCTCCGCGTACAGCGTCTCGGACCACTCGCGCAGCGCGCCCAGCGTTCCGGCGAAGCCTCGCCGCACCGCCTCGGCGGCCCGGTCGCCCTCCTCGGCGACCAGCTCGTCGACCAGGGCCCGGCACTGCCGGTCCGGCCGCTCCGCCTCGGCCTGCCGCGGCGCCGACGGATCCACCGCGTCCCAGTCGCACTCGGCCGGCCGGGCCCGTCTGACCATCGTCAGCGCGGGCAGCAGGCCGACCGTGCGCAGGCACAGGTCGGCGCCGAGCAGCTCGCCGCGGAACTCGTCCGGCCGCCTGCTCATCGCCAGCAGCAGGCCGGGCAGGACGAACGCGGACTCGGGCACCCGCTGGTCGCCGGTGAGCCGGGCCGCCGGGACCGCGTGCTCCGCGAGCCGCAGCCGGCGCAGCAGCTCCAGGAAGGCGCTGCCCCGGGAGGCGTGCGGATGACCGGCGCCCACGTCGTCGGCGTACAGCGCGAGGATCCGCAGCACGACCGGAACCTCGAAGTCGCCCGGGGCGCTCAGCCACTGCAGCCAGGCACCGGAGACGAGGGCGAGCGGGGCGCAGCCGAGCACGGCCCGGCGCACCAGCACCTCCTCGTGCCCGGCGGGCCGGCCCTCCTGGTGCCCGGCGTCGAGCAGGCCCGTGAACCGCTTACCCTCGGCCGCCGCCCAGTCGGCGGCCCGCACCACGAGGTCGTCGAGCGGGCCGTCCGCGACGGCCGGCCGGCGCAGCGCGGCGCGGGCCTCCTCGACGAGTCCGCCGTCCGGCACCGAGGCCTCGGGGTCGGCGGCGTACGCGTACACGGCCCGGGCGGGGCCGATGTCGTCGTACATCCTTCTCCTTTCGAAAGACCTGTCTGCCGGGGAATTCGCTCAGAACATCGGGTAGATGGACGCGTCGTTCTTGCGGTTGGCGCGCTTCTTGCGCCGGAACAAAAGGTCTGCGAGCTTGCGCAGCAGAGACATGCGGAATCGCCTTCTTTCGCGGGAAAAAGGGGGTCAGGAAAGGCCGAGGGTTTCGGCGAGAACGCGGGCCACCAGGTCATAGCCGTGGTCGGTGTAGTGCGCCCGGTCCACGTAGACCCAGTCCCGCTCGGTGACCGCCTCGGCGACGACCGGGTTGAGGTCGACGTAGCGGATCCCGAGCTTCTCGCAGCCGGCCTGGAGCTTGTCGGAGAAGGCGCGGGCGACCTCCTTGCGGGAGATGTCGCCGTACAGGGCCTCCCAGGTGCCCAGCTTGGAGATGCGGTCGATCTCGTCGAAGAGCAGCTGCTCCTGCGGCGCGTGCCGGTCCCGCATCCACAGCGCCATCGGCTGCAGCACGTACGTCAGCCGGGCCGCCGGACCGGCCAGCCGGCGCCAGCTGTCCAGGTGGCGCAGGGTCAGCTCGGCGGCGGAGTCGATGACGGCGGGGATGTCGCGGCGGACGTCGTCGTGGGTGGAGATGGTGCGGCGGCGCTCGGCGCGGCGGCCGAGGAGCTTGGAGCCGGCCGCCTTGCGGTTGCTCTCGCGCAGCTCCTCCATCGCGTCGAAGTACTCGCCGCAGAACCAGAACGCGCCGTGGTCCCCCTGCTGCCACTCGGGCAGCCTGCCGACGGTGAGGTCGTTGAGCCCGGAGAAGACGACGATCTCCTCGATCTCGGGCAGCAGATGGCGGTGGAGGGTGAACAGCAGCAGTTCCTGAGTGGAGTTGTAGCAGCGGCCGCCGAAGTTGAGCCACGGCGCGGACGGCGCGTGCTTGCGCCACAGCTGCGAGGCGAGCGTGGTGGCGTCGCTGGTGGCGCCGATACCGAGGACGGTGGAGCTGCCGGAGATCAGCCGCACCGGTCCGGCGGGCATGTTCCCGGCCGCGGAGGCCGTCTCCCCGTTCGGGCCGTGCGAGATCCGGAAACCCGCCCGGTCGGTGTTGATGACGGCGGACCGGTAGTCGGCGCGGTGGAAGTACATCAGGTAGGGCAGGTAGCGGGCCTCGCCGCGGTCGTCGAACCGCGTGTACTCCTGCATCTGCGGGGTCAGTTCGTCACGGTGGAGCTTCACGTCGGGGCACTCCTCGGCTTTCGCGGATGAGGGCGGATGAGGGAGGCGGCAGGGGCTCAGGGGCGCAGCAGGGGGCCCCGGTGCAGCTTGTGCTGGGCCGCCTGGGCCAGCGGGCGGACCACGAGGCGGTCGACGTTGACGTGCTGGGGCAGCCCGACAGCCAGCGCGACGCATTCGGCGACGTCGGCGGCGGTGAGCGGGTGGTCGACGCCCTCGTAGACCGCCGCGGCCCGCTCGGCGTCGCCGCGCATCCGGTTGAGGGCGAACTCCTCGGTCCTGACCATCCCGGGCGCCACCTCGACCACCCGGACGGGCTCGCCGCACAGCTCCAGCCGGAGCGTCTCGCTGAGCGCGCGCTCCGCGTACTTGGCCGCGCAGTAGCCGCCGCCGCCCTCGTACGCGGTGAAGGCCGCTGTGGAGGTCACGGTGACGACCGTGCCTCCCCGGCCGGCGCGCAGCAGCGGCAGCAGGGCCTGGGTCACGCGCAGGGTGCCCAGCACGTTCACGGAGTACATCCGCTCCCAGTCCGCCGGGGCCGCCTCGGCCACGGACTCGGCGCCCAGGGCGCCGCCCGCGTTGTTCACCAGGACCTCGCAGGAGCCGAGTTCGGCGGCGAAGCGGCGTACGGCCTCGTCGTCGGTCACGTCGAGCGCGTACGGTCGCGCACCGGTCTCCTCGGCGAGTTGCCGCAACCGCTCCGCGCGGCGTGCGACGGCCACGACCTCGAAACCGTCCTTCGCCAGTCGCCGCGCGGTCGCCGCGCCTATTCCGCTGCTCGCCCCGGTCACCACGGCCTTTCCGGCCACCGACGCCACCGCCTTTCTCTCGTCCCGCATTTCGATGCGGCCGAGGATTCCCCGGCTTTTCCCGGAGATTCGCCTCGGTCGTTTCCTCGTGCAGTCAGAGCTTTGCCGCTCGGCGGCGCCGGTTGAACCCCGCTCACAGTTCGGGAATCTGCAATGCGGGAACCCGCAGGGCGGACATAAACGGGCGGGGCGCGGAGCACTGCGGCTCCTGGAAGGGGGCTGAGTGCTCCTCAGACCGTGCAGCGGATGGCCTCGGCGGCGGCCGACGGCCTGACCCCGGCACCGGCCCGTCGGCGCGCGCGGTGGATCGCCTGACGTCCCGCTCGTAGCCCGGGCGGACTGCACGGAGCCCGCCGGAGCGGACCCGCCCCGCACCACGGCGTGCCGACCGCGGGGCATGGATCCGAATGCCCCCGCCGGCCGGGCCGTTCGCATCGGCCGTTCATCGAACACCGACACGATCAAGTCGTATTCGCCGGCCCGGTCGGTCGCTCCCCGCCTCGGGCGGCGCAGCGGCACGCCCTGTGCGCGGACAGCGGGACGTCGTTGCCGGACCGGGCGCCGCGGAAGGGCCGCCGCAGCTCGCCGGGCACTACCGGCGCAGAAGAGGCGCCCGGGGGCGGTTGAGGTGCTGGAGTGTGCGGTGGCATCAAGGCACCTGTAGGCGGGCATCGATCGGTGGATGCAGCTTCAAGCCTTGAGCACAAATTCCACACACATCCCTTCTTCGGAGGGCCCCCATGGTCTAGATTGACCCGTGCTTCACATGTTTGGACACGAGGCGACAAATGATGATCTATAGGTCCGGCGCTACGGGCAGCCAGCAGTCGCGTCCCCGGCGCCGGACGTGGGGTTGATCAATTCGCGGAGCCCGAAAGGGGGCCTTGGGTGCGGGGAGCATCCGGGGTTTCGACGGGTTCCCGCGTATCTCGAAAGTCTGGCCGGGCAGGCGAGTCCGCTGCCGCCAGGGGGGTTGTTCAAGCAGCGCTGAAATAGCCGGTATGCCATGCGGGGCGGGCGGGGGCCTCCCGCAGGGAGGAACAGCGCGGCGGGGGGCCGGGGGGCCTCCCGAGGGGAGGGACAGTGCTAGGCGAACACGTCGAACCACTGGGGACCTGGGGGGTTCTGTGCGGCGAGGGGGATTAGTCAGCCCGTTTCCGTCAACGCGCGGGCGTCTGGCGAACGGGTCGACCAGCCAGCCCGCGAGCGATTGGGAGCAGCGGTACCGCCGTGTCGTGATCATCAGCGATACCGTGGCCACTGCCTTCGTGGTGGCGGCGATCGGCAATTTCTTCGGGGCCCGGGACGCGGCCAACTGGCACGAGAAGTGGGGGATTCTCGCATTCGGCACCGAGTTGCTGGTGCTGGGGGCGCTTGCGGTGAGCCGGTCGTGGGCGCCGGCCGTGCTCGGCCAGGGCGCCGAGGAATTCCGAAGACTCGGACGCTCACTGTTCACGGCGACCGTCGTACTGGCGCTCGGCGGAATAGCCCTGACCTCGCGCAACATCAAACTCTGGATCTTCGTCGCGATCCCCGCGATCGCGCTCATCACCATGACCGCGCGCTATGTGCTGCGCCTCTGGCTGCACAGACAGCGCAAGGAGGGCCGGTGCCTGAGACCGGTGCTCGCCGCCGGGAGCCCGGCCACCGTGCGCGACCTGATCACCCGGACCCGCAAGTTCCCGCATCTCGGCTGGCGGGTGGAGGCGGTGTGCACCACGGACGGTCGCGGGCTCGACGGTGACCACCTGGACGGAGTGCGGGTCGTCGGCCGGCTGACGGACGTCGCCAAGCACGTCCGCCACGACGGCTACCGTGTCGTCGCGGTCACACCGGACCCGCACTGGTCACCGGACCGGCTGCAGCGGCTGGCCTGGAACCTCGAAGGAAGCGACGCCGAGATGGTCGTGGCCCCCGTGCTGATGGAGGTGGCCGGCCCGCGGCTGCACGTCGACGCGGTGCTCGGGATCCCCCTGTTGCGGGTCAGCATGCCGACCTTCACCGGGGGCCGCCGGGCGGTCAAGGAGGTCGTCGACCGGATGGGCGCGGCGATCCTGCTGATGCTGTTCGTGCCGCTGATGGTGTTCGTCGGGCTGCTCGTGCTGGTGGACAGCCGGGGTGGGGTGTTCTACCGCCAGCGCAGGGTCGGCAAGGACGGCCGCGAGTTCACCATGCTGAAGTTCCGCACCATGGTCGCCGGCGCCGACAGGGCACGTGCCGAGCTGGCCCACCGCAACGAGGGCGCCGGCCCGCTGTTCAAGCTGCGCCGGGATCCGCGGGTGACCCGGGTCGGAGCGGTGCTGCGCCGCTACTCGATCGACGAGCTCCCGCAGCTCTTCAACGTGCTCACCGGATCGATGTCGCTCGTCGGGCCGCGGCCTCCGTTGCCGGAGGAGTGCGCCGCGTACGGCCCGGACATCCGGCGCCGGCTGCTGGTCAAGCCCGGACTCACCGGTCTGTGGCAGATCAGCGGACGCAGCGACCTGTCGTGGGAGGAGGCGGTCCGGCTGGACCTGCGGTATGTGGAGGACTGGTCGCTCGCCCTGGACACAGTGATCTTGTGGAAGACGCTGCGTGCGGTGCTCTACGGGCAGGGGGCCTACTGATGCGCGGGGGTCGTCCGGCCGGGCGCGCGGAACGCAGGCCGGCAGGCCTGCCTGGGGGGAGGAACGGGTCATGAGAGTCAGCGTTTTCGGGCTCGGCTACGTGGGCTGCGTGTCGGCCGCGTGCCTGGCCAGCATGGGTCACGAGGTCATCGGGGTGGACGTGAACCAGGTGAAGGTCGACCTGGTCAACGACGGCAAGGCCCCGGTGGTCGAGGAGCGGATCGGCGAGCTCACCGCCGAGGTCGTGCGGACCGGAGCATTGCGCGCCACCGGCGACGTCCGGGAGGCGATCATGGGCAGCGAGGTGTCGCTGGTCTGCGTGGGCACACCGTCGGAGCCCAACGGCAGCCTGTGCACCACGTACCTGGAGCGGGTCACCGAGGAGATCGGCGCGGTGCTGGCCGAGGGGGCCAAGAAGGGGGGCCGGCACACCGTCGTGTTCCGCAGCACCATGCTCCCGGGCACCTGCCTGAACCTGCTGGTGCCGATCCTGGAGAAGTACGTCGGCGGCACGGCCGGGGTGGACATCGGGGTCGCGGTCAACCCGGAGTTCCTGCGCGAGGGCACGAGCGTGCGGGACTTCTTCGACCCGCCCAAGACCGTCATCGGCGAGCTCGACCCGGCGAGCGGCGATGCGGTGCTGGCGCTGTACGACGGCTTGCCCGGCGAGGTGTTCCGGGTGCCGGTCCCGACGGCCGAGGCGATCAAGTACGCGGACAACGCGTTCCACGGCCTCAAGATCGGCTTCGCGAACGAGCTGGGCGCGGTGTGCCAGGCGCTCGGGGTGGACTCGCACCAGGTGATGGACGTGTTCCTGGCCGACCGCAAGCTGAACATCAGCCCCGCCTACCTGCGGCCCGGCTTCGCCTTCGGCGGCTCCTGCCTGCCCAAGGACCTGCGCAGCCTGGTCCACGCGGCGCGGCGGGCCGACGTCTCGGTGCCCATCCTCGCCCATGTGCTGCCCTCCAACTCCGACCATCTGCAACGCGCGGTGGACCTGGTCGAGCGCACCGGCAAGCGCCGCATAGGCATGTTCGGGCTGTCCTTCAAGCCCGGCACCGACGACCTCCGCGAGAGCCCGCTCGTCGAGCTGGCGGAGCGGCTCTTCGGCAAGGGGTACGACCTGCGGATCTACGACGCCAACGTGAACCTCTCCCGGCTGATCGGCGCGAACCGCGAGTACATCGAGAACCGGCTGCCGCACCTCGCGCAGCTGCTCGCGGACTCCGTCGGCGAGGTGCTGGAGCACGCCGAGGTGTGCCTGGTCGGAACCAGGGACCCGGCCGTGCTGTCGGCACTGCCGCCCCAGGGCGACGGCCCGGTGCTTGTCGACCTCATCCGCCTTCCCGACGCCGAGGCGCGCCGGACCGAACCGGGGTACGTGGGCCTTGCTTGGTGATACGACCAGCGGCGCCGGGCCGGCCCGGCGCGCGCTGATCCTGGTGGAGAACCTGTCGGTGCCGTTCGACCGGCGGGTGTGGCAGGAGTGCACGACGCTGCGCGACGCGGGCTGGACGGTGCACGTCATCTGTCCGCAGGGCACCAAGCGCGACACGGAGCCGGAGGCGGTGATCGACGGGGTGCGGATCCACCGCTACCCGTTGCGCGCGGCCACCGGAGGTCCGGCCGGCTACCTGAAGGAGTACGGCTCGGCGTTGTGGCACACGATGCGGCTGGCCCGGAAGGTCGGCCCGGTCGACGTGGTCCACGCCTGCAACCCGCCCGACCTGCTGTTCCTGCCGGCCCTGTGGCTGAAGCGACGCGGGGCACGGTTCGTCTTCGACCAGCACGACCTGGTACCCGAGCTGTACCTCTCCCGGTTCGACCGCGGCAAGGACCTGCTCTACCGCGGCGTGTGTGCGCTGGAGCGTCGGACCTACCGGGCCGCGGACATCGTGCTCGCCACGAACGAGAGCTACCGGGACGTCGCGATGCGCCGCGGCGGCAAGCGGCCGGAGGACGTCTTCGTGGTGCGCAGCGCGCCCCAGACCGAGCGGTTCCGACCGGTGCCGCCCGAGCCGGAGTTGAAGCGCGGCAAGCCTCATCTGCTGTGCTACCTCGGCGTCATGGGCCCTCAGGACGGCGTGGACTACGCCCTGCGGGCCCTCGCGAAGCTGCGCGACGAGGTCGGGCGGACCGACTGGCACGCGGTGTTCGTCGGCTCCGGCGACGCCTTCGACGCGATGGTGGAGCTGTCCGGGCGGCTCGGGCTCTCGGAGCAGGTGCAGTTCACCGGGCGCATCCCGGACGCCGACCTGGTGCGCTACCTGTCCACGGCGGACGTGTGCCTCTCCCCCGACCCGCGCAATCCGCTCAACGACGTGTCGACCATGAACAAGGTCCTGGAGTACATGGCGATGGGCCGGCCGATCGTCTCCTTCGACCTGAAGGAGGCGCGGGTCTCCGCCGGTGAGGCCGCCGTCTACGCGCCCGCCAACGACGAGGCCCAGTTCGCCAAGCTCATCGCGCTGCTGCTGGACGATCCGGAGAAGCGGGCCCGGATGGGCGAGATCGGCCAGGAGCGGATCAACGGGCCGCTCTCCTGGCGGAACTCGCAAGCGTCGATGCTCGCCGCCTACACCGCTGCCTGCCGTGACCACGCTCCGGCGTCGGCGGGCGCCCCGCACCGGGCAGGGAAGAGGCCGCGCAGTTGAGCGATGACACGATACGCCTGGTCACGATCGGGCGGATTCTCCGTCGGCGCCGGCGGCTTCTCGCCATCCTCGCCGTGGTGGGCGCGCTCGTCGGCTACGGCGCCTCTCTGCTGTTTCCGCCGCGGTACACGACGTCGGCATCGGTACTGCTGCCGGGGCAGTGGGAGGAGCGCGAGCTGCTGACCCAGGCGCAGATCGCGACCAGTTCGGTGGTGATCGACCGCGCGGCCACCGCACTCGGCTGGCCCGGGGTCAGCGGCGGCGAGCTGCGGGATCGGGTGAGCGCCACGGCCGCCGACGGGAACATCATCAAGATCTCGGGTACGGCCGACACCCCGGAGCGTGCGCAGCGGCTCTCCGACCAGGTGGCCCAGCAGTTCGTCACCTTCGCCGCGCGGCTCGCGGGCGACGGCACCGATCCCGAATCGGCGGCCGGGCCCGGGACGCTGCGGAAGCGGGTGGAGGAGACCAACCGCCGTATCACCGACCTGGCCGAGGCGGCTGACACGGGGCAGAGCGTGGAGAGCGTGCAGGCCCGCACCGAGCTGGAGAAGCTGCGTACCGCGCTGCAGGAGGCCATGAAGAAGCTGGACGAGGCCGACCCGGCGACCGACAAGGCCAACATGGTCGTCATGGGGCCGGCGGCCCGGCCGACCGGCGAGGCAGCACCGACGAGGACGCAGCTCATCGTCGCCGGGGCGCTGCTGTTCTTCCTGCTCACGGTCATCGGCCATCTCACCGCCGCGCGGATGAGCCGCCGGCTGCGTACCGCGCCGGAGATCGCCGCGGCGCTGGGCTCCGCGCTGCTGGGCACCGTCGACGTACCGGGTGAACGGGCCGCGCACCGGCCGAAGGACCGTGGCTCGCGGGCCCGGATCCGCCGGCTGCTGGGTGTCGACACCCCGTGGGACGTACCGCCCCCGCAGTCCTCCGGCGACGAGGCCGGCCGGCGGACCCGCTACCGGCGGGTGTGCGCCCGCCTCCGCGAACAGCTGCCGGCCCCCCGGCGGCTGCTGGCCGTCGTACCGGACGGCGACGAGATCGCCCGCCGGGCCGCCGGGCAGCTCGTCGCCGAGGCCGAGAGCGATCCGCTGCTGCGGGTGGTGGGGGTTTCGGTGTCCCGGCCGCTGGTGCCCGACCGGGACACCGAGTCCGGTGCCCTGGTGGTGCTCAGCGCGGGCAGCTGGACCGCGGCGGAGCTCGCCGGCGTCGCCGAGGCGTGCGCGGACGCGGGGCACGAGGTCGTCGGCATCGTCGTCGCCGGCACGGTCCGGGCCCGTCCGGCGCGGTCCGCCGGCCCGCCTGCGGACGAGGCCACTTTGGCGTTCGCGGTCCGCGGCCACGCGACGGGGGGTTCGGTGTGACGACGAGCAAGACGTCGGAGTCGTCGGCCGCCGCTCCGCTGCTGGATCTGCAGGCGCTGGTGGTGGCGGTGCGCAGGCGCCGCCGCCTCTGGTGCTCCTTGGCGCTGCTGGGGCTGCTGGTCGGCGCGGCGATGGCGGTCCTGCTGCCGCCTCCGCCGGCCGCGGTGACCAAGGTGCTGGTCGCGCACAAGGAGGACCAGCCGAACGACACCGGAACGCTGATCCGCACCGATGTCGCGCTGCTGCAGACCACGCGGATCGCCGGCGAGGCCCTGCGGTCCCTCAAGTCCCCGGAAAGCCCGGAGGACTTCATGGGGGACTACCGGGGTACCGGCCTGACCAACAACCTGCTGCAGATCGATGTGACAGGTGACAGCGACGCGGAAGCGGTGGCCCGGGCCAAGGCGCTGGCCGACGCGTTCGTCGCGGACCATGTGCGGCGGATGCGGGAGACCGCGAAGGCCGAGGCCAACGCCCTGCTGGACCAGCGTGACCGCATGCGGAAGGAACTCGCCGAGGTCAACAAGGCGATCGGGGAAGGACCGCCGGAGAGCGACCCGAAGGCGTCGGCGGGCAGGGAGTCGCTCTTCGCCCGCCGGGCCGAACTCACCTCGCGGATCACCGACTTCGACCAGCGTGCCGAGGAGGCGCGCATGGGCACGCCCCGGCTCGTCGCCGGCACGCAGATCGTGGACGCCCCGCGCGCGGTGCGGCACTCCCTGCCCAGGGCCGCTGCCACCGACGCGGCGATCGGACTGGTCCTCGGGCTGGTCCTCGGGCTCGCGCTGGCCGCGGTCGGCACGGTGGTGGCGGACCGCCCCGTGCTGCGCCGGGACATCGCGGCGAACCTGGGCGCCTCGGTCATCGCGGAGCTGCCCCGCCGGTCGGGCCGGCTGTGGCAGCGCCGGCGGACCCGGGCGGCACGCGAACGGCTCACCGCCTCCCTGGCCCGCACCGTGCGCGACTCCGCGGAACCGTTGTCGCTGCTGGAACTGGGCTGTGCGCGCAGTACGAGCGTGATCGCCCTGGACGTCGCCAGGGCGCTGGTGGCGGAGGGGCCGGTGACCGTCGTCGACGGTCTGCCCGGCCCGCAGCTCGCCCGCCGCCGGCCGAAGCCAGGAGACCCGACCGTGGTCGGCGGCGAGCGTGCCGCGGCCGTGCCGGATCAGGGGCTGCGGATCGGCGTCGGCTCGGTCGCGCCCGGCACCGCGTGGACCGACCTCCAGTACCTCGGCACCCAGACCGTGCTCGTCGTGCGTGCCGGGCACGGCAGCGCCGCATGGCTGCACACCGTAGGACGGCAGCTCGCGGACCAGCGCATCCCGGTGATCGGTGTGGTGCTGATCGACCCCGATCCCCGTGACCGGACCGACGGCACGCTGTGGGACGGGCTGCACATCGCGCTGCGGGGCCACGGCGAGCGGTTGGCCCGGCAGCAAGGTGGGGGTACCTCCCACGCAGTTCAGGCAGTGGGGGAGGGCCGGCGACGCACGGAGCGGCTGCCCATGTGGGCCACACGGGTCCCGGACAACGACCAGGAGGCGCGGTAGGACATGTGTGGCATCGCAGGCACGTACCACTGGCCGGACGGGAAAGCCGTCACCGACCGGCTCACCGATATCCTCGCCCACCGCGGTCCGGACGGGGCGGGCCGCTACAGCCACCCCGCCGGTGACGGCGAAGTGCACCTCGGGCACCGCCGGCTGTCCATCATCGACCTGTCCGAGACCGGCGCCCAGCCGATGGTCTCGGGCGGCCTCGTCCTGACGTACAACGGCGAGCTGTACAACGCGCCCGAGCTGCGTGCCGAGCTGGCCGCCGCCGGTGTGCGCTTCCGCGGGACCTCCGACACCGAGGTGCTGCTGGAGGCGTGGCGGCGCTGGGGCACGGACTGTCTGCCCCGGCTGCGCGGCATGTTCGCGTTCGGGATGTTCGACGAGCGCACCGGTGAACTGGTCCTGGCCCGCGACCAGTTGGGCATCAAGCCGCTGTTCCTGCTCCGGCGCGGCGAGGGGCTGGTGTTCGCCTCCGAGCTCAAGGCGCTCGCCGCCGTCACCGGCGGGGCGCTGGAGGTGGACCATGCGGCGCTGGTGGCCTCGCTGCTGTACTACTGGGTGCCGGACTCGCGGTGCGCGTTCCGCGAGGCGGAGAAGCTGCCGCCGGGGAGCTGGCTCAGATGCCGGCCCGACGGCCGGGTGGAGCGCGGCCGGTTCTGGAACCTGAAGGACGTCGCCGCCGAGGGCCGGGAGCGGGCACGCAGCGGCGAGCAGCCGGACCTGGCCGCCGTCGTCGAGGAGTCGACCCGGCGCCACCTGCTCTCCGACGTACCCGTGGCCACCTTCCTCTCCGGCGGCCTCGACTCCAGCTACCTGACCGCGCTGGCGGCCCGCCACCGGCCCGGGATCTCCGCCTACACGATCGGGTTCCGCGCCGAGGACGCCAGGTTCGAGGCCATGCCGGACGACCTGCGCTACGCCCGGCAGGTGGCCGAGCGGTTCGGCGTCGATCTGCACGAGATCGAGATCGCCCCGAACGTGCTCGACCTGCTGCCGCGGATGACGTACCACCTGGACGAGCCGATCGGCGACCCCGCCGCGATCAACACGTACCTGATCTGCTCGGCCGCCCGGGAGGCCGGCGTCAAGGTGATGCTCTCGGGGATGGGCGCCGACGAGTTGTTCGCCGGGTATCGCAAGCACCTGGCCAACCTGATCGCGCTGCGCTACCAGCGCGTCCCGCGTCCGCTGCGGCGCGGCGTGTCCAGGGCCGTGGACCGGCTGCCGGTCGCCACGTCCCGCCGGGGGTACCGGTCGGTGCGCTTCGCGAAGCGGTTCCTCTCCTTCGCCGATCTGCCGGAGGAGACCGCGTTCCGGCGCAGCTACACCATGTACGACCGTGGCGAACTGCTCGCCCTGCTCGATCCGGACCTGGCCGGAACGGTCGACGACGTGCTGACCGAGCATCAGGACGTCTACCAGGACAACGGCCTCGACGACTTCGTCAACCGCATGTGCCTGACCGACGCCCGGATGTTCCTGCCGGGACTGAACCTCGCGTACACGGACCGCTCCAGCATGGCCGCGTCGACCGAGGTACGGGTGCCGTACGTGGACGTCGAGGTGGTCAGGGCGGCGTTCACCGTGCCCGGCGACCGCAAGATCGTCGGGCGGCAGGGCAAGGCCGTCCTCAAGGAGGCGGCCACCTCGGTCCTGCCCCGGGAGATCGTGTACCGGCCCAAGGGCCTGTTCAGCGCGCCGCTGCGCGCCTGGATGAGCCGGGACCTGGCACCGCTGGTGCGCGAGGTGGTCAACGACGGCGAGCTGGTCCGTTCCGGGTTCCTGCGCCGCGACGCGCTGGCGCGGATGGTCGCCGAGGACGCCGCCGGGCAGCGGGACTTCTCCAAGCATCTGTGGCACGTACTGACCCTCGAGTACTGGTATCGCGACGCGACCTCCGGGTCCGGCCAGAGCACTCGGTTGACGGCTTAGGAATCAGGAGTTCGGGTGAAGCAGGTTGTACAGAACTACAAGAGCGGCGAGCTGGCGGTGCTCGACGTTCCGGTGCCGGGGTGCAAGCCGGGCGGTGTGCTGGTCCGCAGCGCCTTCTCGCTGATCTCCACCGGCACCGAGCTGATGAAGGTGTCCGAGGCCGGCATGTCGATGCTGGGCAAGGCCCGCTCCCGCCCCGACCAGGTGGCCAAGGTCATGCAGAGCGTGGCCACCAACGGGGTGCCCGCCACCTACCGCAAGGTGATGGGCAAGCTGGACTCCTACACGCCGCTGGGCTACTCGCTGTGCGGGGTGGTCGAGCAGGTCGGCGCCGGGATCGACGATGTGAAGGCCGGCGACCTCGTGGCCTGCGCCGGCAACGAGCACGCGCTGCACGCCGAGCTGAACTGGGTGCCGAAGAACCTCTACACCCCGGTGCCGGACGGCCTCGCGCCCAGGCACGCGGCCTTCGGCACCGTCGGGTCGATCGCGCTGCAGGGCGTCCGCCAGGGCGAGCCGCAACTCGGCGAGGTGGCGCTGGTCATCGGCCTCGGGCTGATCGGGCAGCTGGTTGTGCAGCTCCTGGCCGCCTCGGGGGTCCGCGTCGTCGGGGCCGACCCCGACCCGGTCCGCTGCGAGCTGGCCGAGCGCCTGGGCGCGGCGGCCTGCGGCGATCCCTCCTCCGCGGCCGTGGAGACCGCCGTCGCCGAGCTCACCGCCGGTCACGGCGTGGACCAGGTGTACCTGGCCGCTGGCGGCGGCAGCAACCAGCCCGTCGAGCTGGCCGCCCGGCTCTGCCGGGACCGCGGCCGGGTCGTCGACATCGGCAAGTGCCGCCTGGACCTGCCGTGGAACGCGTACTACGAGAAGGAACTCGACGTCCGGTTCTCCCGGTCGTACGGCCCCGGTCGCTATGACCCGGAGTACGAGCTGGAGGGGCGGGACTACCCGATCGGCTATGTGCGCTGGACCGAGCGCCGCAACCTGGCGTGCTTCCTCGATCTCATGGCCCGCGGGAGCGTCGACGTGGAGCCCCTGGTCTCCCACGTCGCCGACTTCGACGACGCCGTGGAGACGTACCAGCGCCTGAAGGACGGCGATCTGAAGGCCGTGGCCGTGCTGTTCCGTTATCCCGGACAGGAGGCCGAAAAGACCGAGTCGACGACCCCGGCGGTGGCCGTGCCCGCGGTGGCTGTGTCCGCCAAAGGCATGAAGCCGAGTCCGGTCCGGGCGGCCAGGACGCCGGTACGCCTCGCGTTCGTCGGCGCGGGCAACTACGCGACGTCGATGCTGCTGCCGCACCTGGCACAGCGCGAGGGCGTCGAGCTGTCGACGGTCGTCACCACGACGGCGCTGTCCGCGGCCAACGCGCAGCGGAAGTTCGGCTTCGCGGAGGCGACCACCGATCTCGACGCCGTGCTCGGCGACAAGTCCATCGACGCGGTGTTCGTCGTCACCCGGCACAGCTCGCACGCCGAACTGACCCGGAAGGCACTGCTGGCCGGCAAGACCGTGTTCGTGGAGAAGCCGTTGGCGCTCACCGAGGACGAGCTGGCCGGCGTGCTCGCGGCGGTGGAGGAGTCCGGCAACGACCGGCTGCAGGTGGGCTTCAACCGCCGGTTCGCGCCGCTGCTGCGGGAGGCCCGGCAGCGGTTCGGCGCCCGGACCGGGCCGGCGAACCTCCGCTACCTGGTCAACGCGGGCCGGCTGCAGCACGGCAGCTGGTACCTGCAACAGGGCACCGAGGGCTCGCGGTTCGCCGGCGAGGGCGGGCACTTCATCGACACGGCGAGCTGGCTGCTCGACGCCGACCCCGTCTCGGTGTACGCGGTCGCCTCGTCCGGCAACGAGGACCTCCAGGTCGTACTGCGCTACCCGGACGGGTCCACCGCCACCATCAGCTACGTCACCAGCGGCCCGGCCGGCTTCCCCAAGGAGACGCTGGACCTGGTCGCGGACGGCAGGGCGCTGCGGCTCGACGACTTCGTCCGTGCCTCGGTCTACGGCCGCAAGCGGTGGGTCAGTTCGCGGCTGCCCAAGGCCCGCGACAAGGGCCAGAACGCCGAACTGGCCGCGTTCGTCAAGGCCGTGCGGACCGGCGGGCCGATGCCGGTGCCGCTTCAGTCGCTGGTCGCCACCACGGCGGCCACCCTCGCCGTGCAGGCCGGCCTGGCCGGCGGCGCGCCGGTGACACTGGCGAGGGCGCGATGACTGTGAGCTCGGGGAGTCCGGGCTGGTACCTGCGGCGGCTGTCCCGGATGGGACCGCAGGAGGTCGCCGGCCGGACGGCGGACGCGGTGCGCAGGCGGCGGTGGCGGTCGGCGCGGCCGGACAGCCCGAGCGTGACCGGCGCCCGGTTCACCGCCGTACTGCCCGCCGGGACGATCGCCGCGGTGCCCGCGGACGCCGCGAAACGGCTCATCGCCGAGGCGGACCGGCTGATGTACGGGCACGCCGAGTATTTCGGGGTGGTCCGCGACGACCTGGCCGACCCGGACTGGTGGTACGACCCGAAGACCGGGCGCCGGGCTCCGTGGGGCTACGCCTTCGACGTGCCGTACCGGAACGAGGACGCGGTCGGGGACATCAAGCAGATCTGGGAGCTGTCCCGGCATCAGTACCTCACCGTCCTCGCCGCCGCCTACGCGATCAGCGGGAACGAGCGGTACGCCGAGCGGGTGGCCGAGCACCTGCGGTCGTGGTGGCAGGCCAACGCGCCGCTGCGCGGGGTGCACTGGACCAGCGGCATCGAGCTGGGGATCCGGCTGCTGTCCTGGGTGTGGATCCGCCGGCTGCTCGACGGCTGGCCGGGCGCGGCCGAACTGTTCGAGGGCAACCCGGTGGCGCGGAACCAGATCTGGCACCACCAGAACTGGCTGGCCGCCTTCCCCAGCCGGGGGTCTTCGGCGAACAACCACGTCATCGCCGAGGCCGCCGGGCAGTTCGCCGCGGCCTGCGCGTTCGGATGGTTCCCCTCCTCGGCGCGCTGGCGGACCGACGCGCTGCGGTCGCTGGAGCGGCATCTGCGCGGCAACACCTACCTCTCCGGCCTCAACCGCGAGCTGGCCACCGAGTATCACGGACTGGTGCTGGAGCTCGGCCTGGCCGCCGTGGCCGAGGCGGATGCGGCGGGCGTGCCGGTCCCCGCGTCGATCCGGCTGGTGCTGCTGCGGATGACCGACGCGCTGGCGGCCGTCGTGGACAACCGGCTACGGCCGCCGCGCCAGGGGGACGCGGACGACGGGCACGGTCTGGTCGTGGACGGCGCGGGCACCGACCGCTGGGCCTCGCTGCTGGCCACCGGGGGCGCCGTGTTCGGCCGGCTCGCCTGGTGGCCGGCGGTGACCGGCACCGATGTGCGCACTTCGCTGCTGGCCGCGCTCATCAAGCCCACGGAACTGTCCGTGTCCCGCCCGGCGAGCCGGCCGGCCCACTTCGCCGACGCCGGGCTCACCGTCCTGCGCGGTCCGGGGGAGATCTGGTGCCGCTGCGACGGCGGTCCGCACGGCTTCCTGTCCATCGCCGCGCATGCCCACGCGGACGCGCTGTCCGTGGAGGTCCGGCACGACGGGGTCGATGTCCTCGCCGACCCGGGGACGTACTGCTACCACGGGCAACCCGAGTGGCGGCGGTACTTCCGGTCGACCCTCGGCCACAACACCCTGGAACTGGACGGCGGTGACCAGTCCGTCTCCGGCGGCCCGTTCCTGTGGACCCGGCACGCCGAGAGCCGCGTCCTGGTCGCGGACACGTCCGACGCGGGTGTGGCCCGCTGGTGTGCCGAGCACGACGGCTACCAGGGCTCCGTGCACCGCCGCCGGGTGGAGCTGACGGCCGCGAGCCGGGAGCTGAGGGTGGTCGACGAGGTGCGCGGCCCGCGCCGGGCCGTGCGCCTGGCGTTCCACCTCGGCCCGGCGATCGCCGCGGACCTGACGGGGAACCGGGCGCAGCTCACCTGGGCCCGGGACGGCGAGGACCGCTCCGCGGTGCTCGACCTGCCCGGGCAGCTGTCCTGGCGGGCGCATCGCGGCGAGACCGACCCTCCGCTGGGCTGGTACTCCCCCGGCTTCGGGCGCAAGGAACCCGCCACCACGCTGGTCGGCACCGGCTTCGCCGACGGCGTGGAGGGCTTCACCACCGTCCTCAGGTTCCACGGCTAGGGGGGCGCGTGGGGATCAAGAGACGGCACTGGGTGCTGCCGTCGGTACCGCTGGCGCTGGCCCTGCTGGCGGCGACCGGCTGTGAGGGCACATCGGGCGTCCCGGCAGCGGGGCCGACCGCCGCGCCCTCCACGTCCGCGGCCCGATCCGTGGCCCATGTGTGCGCCGAGCCCGCGGCCGGGCCGGCGAAGGCGCCGGCGGGCGCGGTGACGGTCGACCCCGCGAAGGTCGGTGACCTGGCCGCCAAGACCAAGAGCAGCCCCCCGAACACCACGTTCTGGCTTCGGCCGGGCAAGCACCGGCTCGAGCGCAACCGCTACGCCCAGGTCATCCCCAAGAAGGGGGACCGCTACCTCGGCGCGCCGGGCGCGGTGCTCGACGGCCGGAAGATCAATCAGTACGCGTTCGGCGGTACCGCCCGCGACGTCACCATCCGCTACCTGACCGTGCAGGGTTTCGTCGCGCCGCAGAACGAGGGCGTGGTCAACCATGACTCGGCCGACGGGTGGCTGATCGAGCACGCGACGATCCAGCGCAACTCCGGCGCCGGGCTGATGGCCGGTGCCCGCCAGCGGGTCCGCGCCAGCTGCCTGCGCGGCAACGGGCAGTACGGCATGAACGCGTACAAGGACGGTGCCCCCCTCCGCGGCCTGGTGGTCGAGGGCAACGAGATCACGGGCAACAACACCGGCGACTGGGAGCGGCGGCGGAAGGGCTGCGGCTGCACCGGAGGCATCAAGTTCTGGGCCGTGGACGGCGCCGACGTACGCGGCAACTGGGTGCACGACAACCGCGGAGCCGGGTTGTGGGCGGACACCAACAACAACGACTTCCGCATCGAGGACAACGTGCTCGAGGCCAACGACGGTGCCGCGCTGATCTACGAGACCAGCTACAACGCGGTGATCCGGGACAACACGATCCGGCGGAACAACTGGGTCGAGGGCCGCAGGGCGGCCGAACGCGGTGACACTTTCCCGTTCGCGACCGTGTACCTGTCCGAGTCCGGCGGCGAGCCACGGATCCGGGCCCGCACCGACAGGATCGAGATCTACCGGAACGTGCTGGAGGACAACTGGTCCGGGATCACCCTGTGGGAGAACGCCGACCGGTTCTGCAACAGCCCGGCCAACACCTCGTCCGGTGACTGCACGTTGCTGGTGAAGAAGACCGGCAGTTGCGCGAGACCGGCGATCGCCAAGGCACCGCTCTACGCCGACTGCCGGTGGAAGACCCAGCGGGTGGACATCCACGACAACCGCTTCGTGCTGGACAAGTCCGTCGTCAAGTGCGTGGAGAAGTGCGGCCGCATGGCACTCCTGGCCAACTACGGCACCTATCCGGACTGGTCGCCGTACCAGGGCGAGCGGGTGGCCGAGGCGATCACCCGCGAGCAGCACAACCGCTGGCACGACAACGTCTACGTCGGATCGTGGAAGTTCGTCGTCCACGACCCGAGCCGGATCCTCGACTCCTGGCAGTGGCAGAGCGCGCCGTACCAGCAGGACGCGGGCAGCACCTTCCGCGCTCGGGACGGTGGTTGAGATGGGCACGGACCACACGCCGAAGATCGTCGGGACAGTCTGGGGGCTGCTGGTCCTCAACACGCTCGGCTCCGCCGGGGCGAAGACCATCGTTCCGCTCCCGCGCTCCCTCATCCAGATGGTCACCATGGGCGCGCTGGTCGCCGCGTTCGCGCTGGCGCTCGCGGTCAATCTCCGGCTGCGCATCCGGGCCAGCGCCTTCTTGCTGCTGCTCACCCTGCTGCTGGTGGCGAGCGTGATCTCCAGCGCGGACCTGGAGTCCGGGTTCGGCGCGCTGTTCCGCTGCGCCCGGCTGGCTCTCTTCGTCGGCACGCTGTGGCTGCTCAGCCGCTGGTGGGACGGCGACCTGACGTTCGTCCGGCACCACATCCGGATGTACTTCGCGGTGCTCGGGTCGGTGGCCGCCGGCCTGGTCGTGTCGCCGGGCGCCGCGATGCCCGAGCTCTACGGCGGGCGGCTGGTCGGCGCGTTGTGGCCGCTCACCCCGCCGCAGATCGGACAGTACGCCGCGGTGATCACCGGGCTCACCGTGCTGCTCGTCCTGGGCCGCCGGACCGACAGGGTCAGCGCGGCGGTGGTCATCGTGCCGTCGCTCGTCCTGCTCGCGCTGACCCATACCCGGACGGCCACGCTCGGCCTGCTCATCGGGCTGGCGTTGGCGATCGGCTCGCTCGTCCTGACCAGCGCCGCCGCACGCCGGTTCTTCGGCTGGGCGGTGCTGTGCGCCACGGTGGCCGCGGTGGGGTTCGCCTCCGCGCTGCAGGCGTGGTTCCTGCGCGGGCAGAGCAAAGAGAACTTCTCCAACCTCACCGGCCGGGCCAAGGTCTGGGACGCCCTGCTGGCCGCGCCCCGGACGACCTCGGAGAAGTTGTTCGGCGTGGGCCTGGGCGACAAGTCGTTCGGCGGGCTGCCGATCGACAACAGCTGGCTGGCCGTCTACAACGAGCAGGGTCTGATCGGCGTCACCCTCGTCGCGGCGATCGTCATCGTGCTGGGCGGTGTCGCGTTGCTGCGGCCCCCGTCGCTGTCCAGGGCCTGCGCGATCTTCCTGATCAGCTACTGCGCGATCGCGTCGTACACCGAGGCCGGTCTCGGCGACGCCTCGCCGTATCTGCTGCATCTGACCGTGGCCGCCTCGCTGCTGGCGGCACCTGCCGCGGCCACCCCCCGCTCGACGCCGGACGCCCCTCGACGCCGCGTCCCGCGATGGGCCCTGAGATCGGAGGTGACCTGAGCATGCACGTCCTCGTGGTGCACAACCGCTACGCCTCGGCGCAGCCGAGCGGGGAGAACAAGGTCGTCGACCAGGAGGTGGAGCTGCTGCGCGCGGCCGGCCACCGGGTCGAGGTGTTCGAGCGGCGCAGCGACGACATCGCCGCCCGGTCCCTGCTGGGCAAGGCCGCCGTGCCGCTCCTCGTGCCGTGGAACCCGGCGGTCCGCACCGAACTCGCCGCCCGGCTGCGCACCGAGCGGCCGGACGTCGTGCACGTCCACAACGTCTTCCCGCTCCTGTCGCCCGCGGTCCTCGCCGCCTGCGCCGACGTCGGCGTGCCCGCCGTCGCCACGCTGCACAACTACACCCAGGTCTGCCCGCCCGGCACGCTGCAGCGGGACGGCCGGCCGTGCGCCGAGTGCGTCGGGTCGGCGGCGCCGCTGCCCGCCGTCCGGCACGGCTGCTACCGGAACTCCCGCCTGGCGACGGTGCCGCTCGCGGTCAGCCTGTCGGTCAACCGGCGGCGGTGGTGGTCCGGCGTGGAGCGGTTCCTCTGCATCTCCGCGGCGCAGCGCGACGTCCTGGTCCGGGCCGGCATGCCGGCCGAGCGGCTGGCGGTGAAGCACAACTTCGTGCCCGACCCGGGCGCCTGCCGAACGGGCACCGGCGAGCACCTGCTGTATCTCGGCCGGCTCGCGGAGGCCAAGGGCGTACGGCTGCTCATGACCGCGTGGGACGAGATCGCAGCGAGCGGCGGTGTGGGCGTACCGCTCGTCATCGCCGGCACGGGGCCACTGGAGCGAGAGGTGACCGCCTGGGCGGCGGGCCGGGACGACGTGCGCTACGTCGGTCTGTACGACCCGGCGCAGTGCCGTCAGGCCATCGCGCGGTCGGTCGCCGTGGTGGCTCCGTCGACCTGGCTGGAGGCGTTCGGCCTGGTGGTCGTGGAGGCGATGGCGGCCGGGGTCCCGGTCGTCGCCGCCGGTCACGGCGCCTTCGTCGAGCTGGTCGAGGACGGCGTGACCGGGCTGCTGCACCGGCCGGGCGAGCCCGCCTCGCTCGCGTCCTGCATACGCCGGATCACGGCCGAGCCGGACCTGGGCCGGGAGATGGGCCAGGCGGCCCGGCGCCGTTACGAGCAGGGTTTCAGCCCGGCCGTCGGGCTGGAGCGCCTGGTGGAGGAATACCGCACCGCGATCGCGGGTCGGACGGAATCAATGGGGGGCAGTAAATGACACGATGCCGACTCTGCGGCTCGGCGGCGCTGGCGAGCGTCGTCGATCTCGGGGCGACGCCACCATGCGAGAGCTTTCTCGCCGCGGACCGACTGGATCAACCGGAGCCGGCGTACCCGCTGCACCTGCGGGTCTGCACCGACTGCTGGCTGGCGCAGATCCCGCCGCTGATCACGCCGGAGGAGACGTTCAAGGAGTACGCGTACTTCTCCTCGTACTCGACGTCCTGGGTGGAGCACGCGCGCACGTTCGTCGCCGACGCCGTACAGCGGGTGGGTCTCGACGCCAAGGGTCCCGACGCCTTCGTGGTCGAGGTCGCGAGCAACGACGGGTACCTGCTGAGGCACGTGGTGGACCGGGGGATCCGCTGCCTCGGCATCGAGCCGTCGGTGAACGTCGGCGCCGCGGCGCGGGACGCGGGCGTGCCCACGCTCACGGAGTTCCTGAGCCCGGAGACCGGTACGGCCGTCCGCGCCGAACACGGCCCGGCGGACCTGGTCGTGGCCAACAACGTGTACGCGCACATCCCCGACGTGGTCGGGTTCACCGAGGGGCTGCGCGCCCTGGTCGCCGACGACGGCTGGGTCTCCATCGAGGTGCAGCACCTGCTGACCCTGATCGAGGAGAACCAGTACGACACGATCTACCACGAGCACTTCCAGTACTACACCGTTGCCTCCGCGATCCGAGCCCTTGCGAGCGGCGGACTCACGCTCGTGGACGTCGAGCTGCTGCCCACGCACGGCGGCTCCATCCGGCTGTGGGCCCGGCCGGCCGAGGTGGCCGGCGAGCCGACCCGGCGGGTGGCCGACGTACTGGCCCGGGAGAAGGCCGCCGGGCTGCAGGAGCTGTCCGGGTACACCGAGTTCTCCGCCCGGGTGGCCAAGGTGCGCCGCGATCTGCTGGGGTTCCTCATCGAGGCGGCCGAGCGCGGCGCGACGGTCGTCGGCTACGGCGCCCCGGGCAAGGGCAACACCCTGCTCAACCACTGCGGCATCCGGCCCGACCTGCTCCCGTACACGGTCGACCGCAACCCGTACAAGCACGGCAGGTTCACCCCGGGCACCCGCATCCCGATCCTGCCGCCCGAGCAGATCGCCGCCGACAGACCGGACTACGTCCTCGTCCTCCCGTGGAACCTGCGGGCCGAGCTGGTCGAGCAGCTGTCCTACGTGCACGAGTGGGGCGGCCGGCTGGTCTTCCCCATCCCGGAACTGAGCATTGTCGAGGTCAAGCGATGAAGGTCGTCCTGTTCTGCGGCGGTTACGGGATGCGGATGCGCAGCGGTGCCGCGGACGACGTGCCCAAGCCGATGGCGATGGTCGGCCCCAGGCCGCTGATCTGGCACGTCATGCGCTACTACGCGCACTTCGGGCACAAGGAGTTCATCCTGTGCCTCGGCTACGGCGCCCACCACATCAAGGACTTCTTCCTCAACTACGAGGAGACGACGTCCAACGACTTCGTGCTGCGGGGCGGGCGGACCGAGCTGCTGTCCACCGACATCGCGGACTGGACCATCACGTTCGCGCAGACCGGCATCGAGTCACCGATCGGTGAGCGGCTGCGCCGGGTGCGGCACCACCTGGACGGGGACGAGATGTTCCTCGCCAACTACGCCGACGTGCTCACCGACGCCCCGCTGCCGGAGATGATCGAGAACTTCGCCCGGCGCGACGCCGGTGCGTCGATGATGGTGGTGCCGCCGCAGTCGTCGTTCCACTGCGTGGAGCTGGGCGAGGACGGCCTGGTGGGCGGCATCACCGCGGTGAGCGAACTGCCGCTGTGGGAGAACGGCGGCTACTTCGTGCTCCGCCAGGAGGTCTTCGACCACATCCCGGAGAACGGGGACCTGGTCGCCGACGGATGTGCCCAACTGGCCAAGCGCGGGCGGCTGGTGGCGCACCAGCACCGGGGCTTCTGGAAGCCGACCGACACCGTGAAGGAACGGGCCGCGCTCGACGCCGCCTACGCCCGGGGCGACCGCCCGTGGGCCGTGTGGGAGCGGGACAGCGCCGGGGTCGGCGCGTGATCCGGCTCGGGGCCGGGAGCCTGGACCGGATCGTCGCGGTGGGCGCGCACTGCGACGACATCGCCATCGGCGCCGGCGGCACGCTGCTGACACTGTGCCGCGCACGGCCGGGTCTCCGCGTCGACGCGCTGGTGCTCTCCGGCGGCGGCAGCGAGCGCGAGCAGGAGGAGCAGGCCGCGCTCGCCGCCTTCTGCCCGGGCGCCGACCTGCGGCTGACCGTGCACAAGCTGCCGGACGGCCGCATGCCCGCGCACTGGGAGGAGGCCAAGGCCGCGGTCGAGGAACTGCGCGCACAGACCGAGCCGGATCTCGTCCTGGCCCCGCGCACCGATGACGCGCACCAGGACCACCGCGGCCTGGCTCAGCTGATACCGACCGCCTTCCGCGACCACCTCGTCCTCGGCTACGAGATCGTCAAGTGGGACGGCGATCTCGGCCGTCAGTCGGCCTACCAGCCGCTGTCGCCCGAGATCGCCGAGGAGAAGGTGCGGCTGCTGCAGGAGCACTACCCCTCGCAGCGGCACCGGCCCTGGTACGACCGGGAGGCCTTCCTCGGCCTGGCCCGGATCCGCGGAATCGAATGCCACGAGCGCTACGCCGAGGCGTTCGCCGTCACCAAACTCACGCTCGACCTGGGGGATTGAACCTTGCGCGTACTGCTGACCGGACACCAGGGCTACCTGGGCACCGTGATGGCCCCGGTCCTCAAGGCCGCCGGGCACGAGGTCGTCGGCCTCGACTCCGGCCTGTTCGCCGACTGCGTCCTCGGCCCGACACCCGCGGACCCGCAGGGGCACCGGGTGGACCTGCGCGACGTCACGGCCGACCACGTGGCCGGGGTGGACGCCGTGATCCACCTGGCCGCGCTGTCCAACGACCCGCTGGGTTCGCTGGCGCCGGAACTCACCTACGACATCAACCACCACGCGTCCGTACGGCTGGCCCGGCTGGCCCGCGACGCCGGAGTGCGGCGCTTCCTGTACGCGTCGACCTGCTCCGTCTACGGCGCCGCCGGCGGCGACGACCTGGTCGCCGAGGACGCCCCGCTGCGCCCCGTGACGCCGTACGCGGAGTCCAAGGTGCGGGTGGAGGACGACCTGCACGAGCTGGCCGACGGCGACTTCAGCCCGGTGTTCATGCGCAACGCCACCGCCTTCGGCTACTCGCCCCGGCTGCGCGCCGACATCGTGCTGAACAACCTCGTCGGGCACGCGCTGCTGTCCGGCGAGGTGCTGGTGCTCTCCGACGGCACCCCCTGGCGCCCGCTGGTGCACGCCGCCGACATCGCACGGGCCTTCACGGCCGCGCTGACCGCGCCGCGGGAGGCGGTGCACGACCGTGCGTTCAACATCGGCAGCGAGACCAACAACGTCACGGTCGCCGAGATCGCCGGGCAGGTCGCCGAGGCGGTGTCCGGCTCCAAGGTGGTGATCACCGGGGAGACCGGTGCCGACCCGCGGTCGTACCGGGTGGACTTCTCCCGGTTCCGCGCCGCGATCCCCGGCTTCGACTGCGAGTGGACGGTGAAGCGGGGCGCGCTCGAACTCGCCGACGCCTACCGGAAGTTCGACCTGACCCGGGAGGACTTCGACCGGCGCTTCACCCGCCTTGCCGTGCTGCGCGCGGCGTCCGACGCCGGGGCCGTGGACGACACCCTGCGGTGGCGCCCGTGACGGCGATCGGCGAGGAGATGTACGCGCTGGTGGAGCGGCTGTACCCGCTGTGCCGGAGCATCACCGGCGACGGTGTGCGCGCCACCCTGGACATCGTCCAGGAGCACATCCCGCTCCAGGTGCACGAGGTGCCGACCGGGACCCAGGTGCTCGACTGGACGGTGCCGCAGGAGTGGAACATCCGGGACGCGTACATCGCCGACACCGCCGGTCACCGGGTCGTCGACTTCGGCGCGTCCAGCCTGCACGTGCTCGGCTACAGCGTGCCGGTGTCGGCGACCATGCCGCTGTCCGAACTGCGCGAGCACCTGCACACCCTGCCGGACCACCCGTCCTGGGTGCCGTACCGCACCAGCTACTACAAGCCGGACTGGGGGTTCTGCCTGGCCCAGGACACCCTGGACGCGCTGCCGGACGGCGAGTACGAGGTGCGTATCGACTCCACGCTCGCGGACGGCCACCTCACCTACGCCGAGCACGTGGTCCCCGGCCAGGTCCCCGACGAAGTGATCGTCTCCTGCCATGTCTGCCACCCGTCGCTGGCCAACGACAACATGGCCGGCGTCGCCGTGGCCACGTTCCTGGCCAAGGCGCTGGCGGAGCGAATCCCGTACTACACCTACCGGTTCATCTTCGCGCCCGGCACCATCGGGGCGATCACCTGGCTGGCCCGCAACGCGGAGCGGGTGGACCGGGTCAAGCACGGTCTGGTGCTGGCCTGCGCCGGTGACCGAGGGCAGCTGACGTACAAGCGGAGCAGACGCGGCGACGCGGAGATCGACCGGGTGATGCGGTATGTGCTGGCTGCCTCCGAACGCCCGCACCGCATCGCCGAGTTCACTCCGTACGGCTACGACGAGCGGCAGTTCTGCTCGCCCGGGTTCGATCTGGGCGTGGGCTCGCTCACCAGGACCCCGTACGCCGGCTACCCCGAGTACCACACGTCGGCGGACAACCTGGACTTCGTCTCCCCGAAGGCGATGGCGGACACCCTCGCCGTCTGCCGCGAGGCGTTCGCCGTGCTCGACCGCAACCGGAGGTACCTCAACCTCAGCCCCTACGGCGAACCGCAGCTGGGCCGGCGCGGGTTGTACGACGCGCTCGGTGGCCGCAGCGACACCAAGCAGGCCCAGATGGCCATGCTCTGGGTGCTCAACCTCTCCGACGGCGAGCACAGTCTGCTGGACGTCGCCGAGCGGTCCGGGCTGCCGTTCGACACCGTCGCCGCCGCGGCCGGCGCCCTGCACGGCGCCGGACTGATCAAGGCATGACGCCGATGACCACCGAGGAGGAGAATCCGCAGGCAACGGCGCCACCGGCCGGGTCCGCCAGGCGGGCCCTCGCCGGCCGGCTGTCCTGGGGGCTGGCCGACCAGGCGGCCTCCAGCATCTCCAACTTCGCGGTGGGCATCTACGTGGCCCGCTCGCTGGGGGTGACCGCGTTCGGCGTGTTCAGCCTGGCCTGGGTGACCTACGGCGTGGTACTGAACGTCTCCCGCGGCCTTGCCACCGACCCGCTCGTGGTGCGCTTCAGCGGCGTGTCGGACGCGTCCTGGCGCGGGGCGGTGGCCCGGTCGACGGGTACCGCTCTCGGCGTGGGTGCGGCCATCGGCGCGGTGTGTCTGGTGGTCGGGCCGGTTCTCGGCGGCCGTGTGGGGCCCGCGTTCGCCGCCCTCGGCGTCATGCTGCCGGGGCTGCTGCTCCAGGACGCCTGGCGGTTCTCGTTCTTCGCCGCCGGCGCCGGGCGGAAGGCGTTCGTCAACGACCTCGTGTGGGGCGTGGCGCTCGTCCCCGCCATGGTCGTCGCGGCCGGCGTGGGCAGCGTCGCCGCTTTCGTGCTCGCCTGGGGTGCGTCCGCCACGGTGGCCGCCGGGTACGGCTACCTCCAGTCCGGCATCCGGCCCCGGACGGCCCAGGCGCGCGGGTGGCTTCGCGAGCAGCGCGATCTCGGCTACCGGTACCTGGTCGAGAACGTCAGCCTCAGCGGCGCGAGCCAGCTGCGGGCGTACGGACTCGGCGCGATCGTCGGGGTCGGTGCGGTGGGTGCGGTCCGGGGCGCCGAGCTCCTGATGGGCCCGTTCCTCGCCGTGCTGATGGGCCTGTCGCTGGTCACCGTCCCGGAGGCGGCACGGGTACTGCGGCAGGCCCCGCAGCGGCTCGGGACGTTCTGCCTCCTCCTCGGCGGCGGGCAGGCCGCCGCCGCGCTGCTCTGGGGCGGGGCGCTGCTGCTGATGCCGGACCGGCTCGGCGAGCTGGCGCTCGGCGCCGTGTGGCACTCCGCCTCGCAGCTCATCGTGCCGATCACCCTCGGTGTCGCGGGCGCCGGCCTCGGCACCGGGGCGGCGGCCGGGCTGCGCGCGCTCGGCGCGGCCCGGCGCAGCCTGCGCTGCCAGCTGTTCGCCTCCGTCTGTTACGTCGGCGGCGGGCTCGGCGGGGCGGCCGTGGCCGGCACGGTCGGCTCGGCCTGGGGCGTCGCCGCCGCGACCGTCAGCGGCTCGGCCGTGTGGTGGCTGCACCTGCGGTCCGCCCTGCGCGAGCGCCACCACAACTCCGTTCCCGAAGTGAGGACTTCATGACCGCGCAACCCAGGCTGAGCATCGGCCTGCCCGTGTACAACGGCGAGGAGTACCTGGCCGAGTCGCTCGACGCCCTGCTCGGCCAGACCTACGAGGACTTCGAGCTGGTCATCTCCGACAACGCCTCGACCGACGGGACCGAGGACATCTGCCGCAAGTACGCCGCGCAGGACTCGCGCATCCGGTACCTTCGCCTGCCCCGGAACATCGGTGCCACGCCGAACCACAACCGGGTGTTCGCCGCGTCGCGCGGCGAGCTGTTCAAGTGGGCCTCGCACGACGACCTGTACGCCCGTGATCTGCTGCGGCGCTGCGTCCAGGCGCTGGACGAGCGGCCGGACGTGATCCTCGCGCACGCCGACCAGGCGGTCATCGACGGCGACGGCCAGGTGAAGGTGCCGTACGAGTACACGCTCGCCACCGGCTCGCCGCACCCGCCGGAGCGCTTCCGCAGCATGCTGTTCGAGCCCGGCGGTGACGACTTCTACGGCGTGATCCGGGCCGCCGCGCTGCGCCGGGTGAAGCCGATGGACAGCTACCACCACGCGGACCGCACGTTCGTCGCCGAAATCGCCCTGCACGGCCGCTTCCACCAGGTGCCGGAGCTGCTGTACTTCCGCCGCGACCACCCCACCCGCGCCGAGCGGGCGAACCCGTCCAAGCGTTCCCGGTGCGTCAACCTGGACCCGCGCCGGGCGGGCCTTCTGCACCCGACGCCCCGGCTGCTCGCCGAGTACGTCTGGGGCTTCGCGTCGGCGATCCGGCGGGCGCCGCTGTCCGCGGCCGACCGGCGCGCGTGCCACCGCCACCTGGCCGCCTGGATGACCAGCCGGGTCAGGCCGGGCGCCGGCGAGCGGGTCGAGGACCGCGCCCCCGTCGACCCGGCCGAGCTCACCGTCTCCGTCGACGCCCTCGTCGCGGGCCGTGAGGGGCGACGGGCATGAAGACGGCGACGCGTGTGGGGGTGTTCGGCCTCCTCGGCTCCGGCAACCTCGGCAACGACGGATCACTCGAGGCGGTGCTCGGGTACCTCCGCGCCGAGCACCCGGAGGCGGCCGTGGACGCGCTGTGCGGCGGACCCGAGGCGGTCACGGCCCGGTTCGGGATCCCCGCGACGCGGCTGCACTGGTACCGCGGGGAGTACCGGACCGCGTCGCGTGCGGGCGCGATGGCGGGGAAGGGCCTGGGCAAACTCGTCGACGTCTTCCGCACCGCCGCCTGGGTGCGCCGGCACGACGTGGTGATCGTGCCGGGCATGGGCGTCCTGGAGGCCACGCTGCCGCTGCGGCCGTGGGGCTTCCCGTACGCGCTGTTCCTGCTCTGCGCGTCCGGCCGGCTGTTCGGCACCCGGGTCGCGCTGGTCAGCGTCGGCGCCGCGACGATCGGCAACCGGCCGACCCGGGCCCTGGTGCGCTGGTCGGCGCGGCTGGCCGCGTACCGGTCGTACCGGGACGCCCAGTCCCGCGACGCCATGCGGGCGATGGGCGTGGACACCGCGCGCGACGAGGTCTACCCGGACCTGGCGTTCTCCCTGCCGACCCCGCCGGCGAGCGCGCCCCCGGGCCCGCCGGGCCTGGTCTGTGTCGGCGTCATGGCCTTCCGCGGCGGCAACGACGACCGTGCCCGGGCCGAGGAGATCCACCGGCGCTACCTGGACGGGACGATCCGGTTCGTGCGCGCGCTGGTGGAGGACGGCAGGCCGGTCCGGCTGCTCACCGGCGACGGGGTCGACGCGCCGGTGGTCGACGCGATCCTCGACGCGGTGGACTCGCCGCTGGTCACGGCCGCCGAGGCAGCCTCGCTGGCCGACCTGATGAAGGAGACGGCGGCTGCCGACACCGTGGTGGCGATCCGCTACCACAACCTGATCTGCGCGCTGAAGGCCGGTACACCGACGCTCGCCCTCAGCTATGCGGCCAAGAGCGACGCGCTCATGGACCGGATGGGCCTCGGCGCCTACTGCCACCCGGCGCGCGAGGTCGACGCCGACCGGCTGCTCGAACAGTTCCGGGAGCTGGAGAAGAGATCGGCGGAGCTGCGGCAGACCCTCGCCGAGCGGAACCGGGCCGCCGCCCGGCAACTGGAGGACCAGTTCACCGCCTTGACGACGGCCCTGTTCCCGGCGGCCGACCACGCCCACACCTCACGGGAGGCTCGATGAAAGCGACCGAAGTCCCGGAGATCGCCGGCGCGTACCTGTTCGAGCCGACGCCGTACGCCGACGAGCGCGGCTTCTTCTGCCGCACCTTCGACGCCGACGTGGTCCGCTCGGTGGGCCTCGACCCGGACGCCTTCGTCCAGGACAGCCTGTCCCGCTCGGTCCGGGGCGTGCTGCGCGGCCTGCACCTGCGCTCCGGCGCGGGCGAGGCCAAGCTGGTGCGGTGCTCGTACGGGAGGATCTTCGACGTGGTCGTGGACCTGCGCCCGGACTCGCCGACGTACCGGGGCCGGGCCTTCTTCGAGCTGTCCGGCGAGACGCAGAAGACCCTGTACATACCGGCGGGGTGCGCGCACGGCTTCCAGGCGCTGACCGAAACCGCCGACACCTCGTACCGGATCGACCGCCCGCACGATCCGGCCGAGGACGTGACGATCGCCTTCGACGACCCGGAGCTGGCCATCCCCTGGCCGCTGCCGGTCACCTCGATGTCCCAGCGGGACCGGGAGGCACCGAGCCTCGCCGAGGTCCTGAAGCACAAGGAAGGGTGAAGCCGGCTTGGCCACCGAAGAGTTCGAACTACCCCGGTCGCGGACGGCGAACGAGCGGCTGCACGCCATGATCCCCGGGGGCGCGCACACCTACGCCAAGGGCGACGACCAGTACCCCGAGAACCTGGCCCCGGTCATCAGCCACGGCCACGGTGCCCATGTGTGGGACATCGACGGCAACCGCTACATCGAGTACGGCTCCGGCCTGCGGTCGGTCAGCCTCGGCCACGCCCACCCGCGCGTGATCGAGGCGGTGCGGCGGGAACTCGACCGCGGCAGCAACTTCGTCCGGCCGTCCATCGTGGAGGTCGAGGCCGCGGAACGCTTCCTGGCCACGGTGCCGACCGCCGAGATGGTGAAGTTCGCGAAGAACGGCTCCGACGCCACCACCGCCGCGGTGCGCCTCGCCCGCGCCGCCACCGGGCGCCCGCGGGTGGCCCTCTGCGCCGACCATCCGTTCTTCTCCGTCGACGACTGGTTCATCGGTACGACGCCGATGTCCGCCGGCATCCCGGAGTCGACCACCGAGCTCACCGTGTCCTTCCCGTACGGCGACCTGGCCGCCACGGAGGAACTGCTCACCCGGTACCAGGACGAGGTCGCCTGCCTGATCCTCGAGCCCGCCACCCACACCGAGCCGCCGCCCGGGTACCTCGCCGGCCTGCGCGAGCTGGCCGACCGGCACGGCTGCGTACTGGTCTTCGACGAGATGATCACCGGCTTCCGCTGGTCCGAGGCGGGCGCGCAGGGCCTGTACGGCGTCGTCCCCGACCTCTCCACGTTCGGCAAGGCGCTGGGCAACGGGTTCGCCGTCTCCGCGCTGGCCGGGCGCCGGGACCTGATGGAGCGGGGCGGGCTGCGTCACTCCGGCGACCGGGTGTTCCTGCTGTCCACGACGCACGGTGCGGAAACGCACTCCCTGGCAGCCGCGATGGCCGTGCAGACCACCTACGTCGAGGAGGGCGTGACCGCGCGGCTGCACACCCTCGGCGAGCGGTTGGCGGCCGGTGTCCGCGAGGCCGCGGCGAGCATGGGTGTCGGCGACCACGTCGTCGTCCGGGGCCGGGCCAGCAATCTGGTCTTCGCCACCCTCGACGAGAACCGGCAGCCGTCACAGCGGTACCGCACCCTGTTCCTGCGCAGGCTCCTCGCGGGCGGGGTGCTGGCCCCGTCGTTCGTGGTGAGCAGCGCGCTCAGTGACGCCGACATCGATCACACCGTCGACGCGGTGGCCGAGGCGTGTGCGGTGTACCGGAAGGCCCTGGACGCCGGTGACCCCGCCCCGTGGCTGGCCGGACGGCCGGTGAAGCCCGTGTTCCGCCGCTTGGCGTGACGTCAGCGGCGTGACGTCAGCGGCGTCCTGGCTGACGGGCGTCGGCCGTCCGGTCGACCAGCCACGCGGTCGCCGGTACCACCGCCAGCGCGGTGCACCAGCCGCCGAGGACGTCGGTCGGGTAGTGGGCGCCCAGGGCGACCTGCGCCCAGCCCATGGCGGCCCCGGCGACCAGCGCCGCCGCGAGCACGAGTGACAGGCCGGCCGTCCTGCCGAGACCGAGCCGGCCGGTCGCGGACAGCGCCAGGACGAGGGCGAGCGCGGTGAGGAAGGCGGTGTGCCCGCTCGGATAGGACAGGTTGCCCTCGCCGTGGATGGTGCGTCCCACCAGGTGCTTGAGCAGCGTCGCCGTCCCCACGGTCATGCCGGCGCCGACAACGATGAGCACGGCCGCCCGAGGGCGCCGTAGCAGCAGGCAGCCCGCCACGGCGGCCACGATCAGCATCGCCGATCCGGCGGGCTCCCCCAGGAAGTCCAGGGCCAGAGCGACGTGCCGCCACGGCGGCCGCACACTGTCCGCCGTCGGCCGGATGATCCACCTGTCCACCCGGCTGGGCTCGCTGTGGCCGGCGTACAGGACCCCGAGCACGACGACCACCAGCGCGGCGAGGGCCGCGATCAGCCCGAGCCACAGGCGCAGCGGCGGGGGCAGCACCGCGGGCGCCGGCCGGCCGGTCACAGGCCCACCGTGTCCGGTCGATCCGCGGGCCGGGTGAGGGTGCGGTCGTTCAGCCGACCGGTGGGCAGCCATGAATCAGCGACTTCCTGTCTCCGTTGCTGCGGATCGCCCTGCGGCTTGCCACCCTAGCCAACAATGCGGTCGCGGCACACGGCCTTCAGTGTGCTCGGCACACGTTCCTGTACGGGGTGCGGGGAAGGCCGGCTCTCCATTCGGCGCGCGAGAGGGTCCGTCCGGCGCGTCGGCAGGTCCGGTCGGCACCCCAACGGGGGTCTGTCGCGTACGTGTACAGCGGCGTCAGGCTCCCCGCTGTCCTGAGTTTCCGTCCGTCCGCGGTGAAGGTCATGGACGAGGGCGGCGCACCGGTGCCGGGCAGGGCGAGGCCGTACTGCTGAGGCGATGCCGTGTCCCACAACTGGACGGTGTCGCGGGTGCCCGCTGCCAGCGTGCGGCCGTCGGGGGAGAAAGCCAGCGCCGAGACCGCCGCGGGGCTCCCTCCGGTGCCGCCTCTGGTGGCTGCGGCGAACGTCTGACGCCTCACCTGGCTGTCCCAGACGGTGACGCGTCCGGACGCGTCACCGACCGCGAGGTGTGTTCCGTCGCGGCTGAAGGACAGGGACCGGATCGCGTCCTGGCTCAGCACCCGGCGCGTGATCCGTCCGGAGGGGAGGTCGACCACCTGCCCGGACGAGGTGACGAGCAGCCTGCCGTCCGGGCGGAGCGCGAGGACGTCTCCGCCCACGTCGGGGAGGACGTGGACCTTCTTCCGGCGGCGCAGGTCCCAGATCTCGGTCCACTGATCGTCGGCGATGAGCTGAGCGTCGGTCGTCATGCGGTCGTCCAGGGAGTACGGGATGTAGAGAAGGTTTCCGTCCGGGCTCACCTCGATGTCCCGGACGGGCCTCGTCTTCGGGCTGGAGGCCGCGATGTGCAGCTCCCTGCCCTCCTGTGCGCCTCCGACGGCGATGACGGTCCGCTGACGGGTGCCGGTCGTGCGGGTGACGCCGTACACGTGGGTCCGTCCGTCCGGGGTCAGTGCGGCGAGGGTGTGACAGCGTCCGCCGTCGTCCGGTTCCGCCCCGGCGGCAGGGCAGGGCAGGTCGGCGCGGTGTACGCGGCCGCTGCGCAGGTCACGGAACCGGAAGTGGACGGCGTCGCCGTCGGGGGACGAGCGAGCGGTGGCCAGGACATCGCCGTCCGCGCTGAATTCCACTGTCGTGAGGGGTCGGCGGGACCAGCCGGAAGCCACGACAGGACCGAGGTGGAGGGTCCTGACCGTGGATGCGTGCCGGCCTGCGAGATAGCGGAGCATGCGGCCGCCGGGAGCCCAGCGCAGTGAGCCGGCCGTCTCGTCGACGAGGGAGTGACGGAATACCGGATCGGCAGGGTTCGCAACCCGCCAGACGAGGATTTCGTCCGTGTCGACGGCCGCCAGGAACTGCCCGTCCGGGCTGAGGACCGCTTCGACGGTTCCCGGGTGCCCGACGGTGTGGAGGAGCTTCCCGGAGGACACCTGCCACACCTGTATCTTCTTGGTGGTCAGGGTCAGCAGCGCTCTGCTGTCCCGGCTGAAGGAGAACTGCAGGCCGCGGCAGCCGGATCGGGCTTCCGACAGCTGCGCGGCGGTCAGTTCTCGCCGGCTGTCCGTGTCGTACACCTCCAGGCGGGCAGAACTGCCGCGGCACAGGGCCAGCAAACGGTCATCAGGGCTCGCGTTGCCCCGGACAGGGCCGTCGGCGGCGCCGGCACGCCGCTCCAGCAGCGTGCGGCCGCTCGCGATCTCCCTGAACCGCACGCTGCGGTCCGCACCGTAGACGATGACGGTCCGTCCGCTGGGGCTCATCTGTCCGACTGCCCCGCGGACCGGCGGCCGGCCTGTCGGTCTGCCTTCGGCCACGTTCCACAGCCGCACGCCGCTGTCGCTGTTCAGCACCGCGGTGTGCGACTCGGCACTCACCTCGGGGTAGTCGTCGGCGTACGGTCCGAGGCCGGGGAAGGACGCCAGTTGTCGGTGCGTCGACACATCCCATTGCGTCACCTGTTTCCGGCCGGCGCTGACCACGGTCCGCCCGTCCAGGTCGAGAGACCGGCCTGCGGACGGATCGCCGCCGGGCACCGTGAAGGCGTCCTCCTCCTTCTGCCACGCCGCGGCGAGCAGCGCCGAGCGCGTCTCGGGAAGATCCGCCAGCCGCCATGCGGCCACGCTGAGCAGCATGGCTCTCTTCGGGTCCTCGGAACGTATGCCGTCGGCCACCGCGGCGATACGGCGTGCCTCGGCCCGCAGTTGCTCTCGCTTCCAGAACTGGCTCTGGCGAAAGGCGGTCAGGCCGGCGATGAGAGAGAGGACGAGCAGGACGGACAGGGCGGCCGCGGACCGGCGCAGTTTCCGGGCGGTACGGGCCGCGAGGTGTTGTTCCCGCTCGCGTGCGGTGAGGCAGGCGGCGAGGAAATCGCGTTCCGGAACGGTCAGGTCCTGCGCGGACCCGCCGGCGAAGTGTTCCTGCGCGGTGACGAGGAGGGCGCCCCGGTACAGAGCGCCCGGGTCACGGCCGAGCTCCTCCCAGGTGCGGGCGGCTTCGGTCAGCCTCCGGTGGGCGCGCAGACGTTCACGGTCGGTGTCGATCCAGCCGCGCAGCCGGGGCCAGGCGGTGAGCAGGGCCTCGTGGGCCAGGTCGACGGCATCGTTGTCGAGGACGAGCAGGCGCGCGGCGGACAGTGCCTGGAGAACCTGGGTGGTCTCGTGACCGCTGGTGGCCTGCAGCTCGGCACGTTCCGCGGGCCGGCGGGTGTCGGGGGTGCCGTCGCCGGGGGTGACCAGGCGCAGCAGCAGCCGGCGGGCGGTGCGGGCCTGGCTCTCGGTGAAGCGGCTGTAGACGTCTTCGGCGGTCTTGGCGATCGCACCGTGCAGGGTGCCGGCGGCCTCGTAGGCGGTCTCGGTCAGGGTGCGGCCGGTGCGGTGACGCCAGGTCTCCAGCAGCGCGTGCGACATCATCGGCAGCGCGCCCGGCTCGCCCTCGACCTCGTCCAGCAGCCGGGCGGTCAAGGAGCGCTCCACGACGAGTCCGACGCCGGCGGCCGGTCTGACGATCGCCTCCCGTAGTTCTTCACGGCTCATCTGTCCGACCGGGACCGTGGCGTCCCGCAGCGCCGCGGTGAGGCCAGGGTGTTCCAGGCAGTGGCCGTAGAAGTCCGCCCGGACCGCGGCGACCACGCGCAGCCGGCTGCCGGGGGCGCGGGCGGCGAGCAGCCGGTCGATGAAGTCGGTGCGTTCGGCCGCGTCCCGGCACAGGGTGAAGAGCTCCTCGAACTGGTCCACGATCAGCCAGGTGTCCGCGTCCGCGTCCGGCACCGGGGCCAGGCGGGGCGCGTGGGTACCCATCGGGTGCTCGCCGGGAGTCAGGACGCGGATCGCCGCCGGACGCGGGGACGGGCCGTCGCCTACGCGCAGCCGGGGAATCAGTCCGGCACGCAGCAGGGAGGACTTGCCGCTGCCGGACGGGCCGAACACGGCGGTGAGGCGGCGGTCGCGGACCAGGTCCAGCAGCCGGGCGGTCAGCCTCTCCCGGCCGAAGAACAGCTCGGCGTGCACCGGCTCGTAACGGGCCAGGCCGCGATACGGGGGCGGGGCGGCGGAGCCCTCGCCGGGTTCGGCCGCCGCCTGTGCGGCCGCCTGTCGCCGGCGCTCCCGCCACTCGTCCTCGTCACCGCCGCAGGCGCGCACGTAGGCCAGCATCACCTGCACGGAGGGCAGCCTCTCGCCCGCCGCCGCCTGGGACAGGGTGGTGACCGAATACCCCACGCGCTGAGCCATGACCCGGTAGGTGAGGCCGCCGGCCTCCTGCCTCAGCTTGCGCAGCTCCTGCGCGAACCGCTGCACCGGCCCCGCGGCCGGATCCACCGGCACCTCGCGCCGACCCGCCACCGTCTCATCTCCTTCGACACCGAGCCGCGGACCAGCGGCCAACCTACGCAAGGTCGCTCCCGGGCCGGCAGACCCCATCGCGTCATTGTTCGGCGGCCGAAGAGGGCTGACGAACAATGCGCCGGGCCCTGGAATCAGAGGTGCAAGCGGGTACGACACCCGTCACGCGACCGCCGGCGAGGGCCGTGCCCCGGGTGAGCCGGACAGCCGTCAGGCCGTCCGGGACAGTCCGGAACGCGCAGGTGGCAGGGGTGCTCGGTGTCCGGGACACCCACGGAGCCGTAGGCGCCTTGCGGCCGGCCGGGCAGCTGGTCACCATCGGGCAGCACCATCGCGGCGACATCCCGCCGCATCCTCAAGAGAGGCCAGGAGATGAGGCATTACTGTCCGCCCCGCCCCGACGACGTCTCCGACCCCCGGTCGTTCGTGGACCGCATGCGCGCGCTCAAAGCGTGGTCCGGACTGACCTACCGGGAGATCGCGGCTCGCGCGCACCAGAACGGCGACACGTTGCCGCCCAGTACGCTCGCGGCCGTGCTGGGCCGCGCCACCTTGCCCCGGGAGGACGTGGTCCGGGCGTTCGTGCGGGTCTGTGGAGGCAAGGACGAGACGGACGCCTGGTTACGGGCGCGCAGCAGGATCGCCCGGGCGGCCTGGACACCGGCCGGCCCGGGTGGGGCGCCCGGGCCGGCTCCTGACGACGGTGAGGGCGCCGACGGACGTCGCGAGAGGGCCGGCGCCGCCGTCACGGCGGTGTTCGCCGTCGCCTGTCTGACCTCCTGGTGGTGCGGCAGACGGCTCGGCAGCAGGGACACACGGCGACTCCACGGCCAGGGCACGCATTGAATGGGCTCCTGGTGTCACCGCCGGGGCGTGCCCTCGGGCCGGGGCAGGGACCGAGTCACCACCCCGAGCACGTCGCCGAGCGGGAAGAAGCCCAGCTGGCGTGAGTCCACGCTGGCGGCGGCGTTGTCGCCGAGGAGCACCACGCGGCCCGGCGGCACCCGCTCCTCTCGGCCCTCCGCGAGCGGGGGGACCGACCCGGGCGGCACCGGTTCCCCCGGCACCGCCGCCACCCTCTTCACGATCAGCGGACTGTGCCGGTCCTGCCGCCAGACCGCCGGTGACCGGGGGCGCAGCGCCACCACGACCTGCCCCCGGCGCACCGTGCGGGTACGGCGCACCAGCAGCCGGTCCCCGTGGTGGTGCGTGGGGGTCATGCTCGGCCCGCGCACGGTGACGACGAGCAGGCGGCGGGCGGCGCCCGCCCCGCAGGCCGCGAGGACGGCCAGCGCCACCGCCGTCACCCGGACGTGCCGCCCGCCGGTCACGGTGACACCTCGGTCAGCGCTGCCCCCTCGGACGGCCCGTCGGCGTCGGGCAGGTAGCCCGTGGCCTGGAGTGCGAAGAGCCGCGCGTACTCACCACCGGCCGCGAGCAGCCGCGCGTGGTCCCCGCGTTCGACCACGCGGCCGCCGGAGAGGACGACGATGACGTCGGCGTTGCGGAGAGAGCCCATCCGGTGGGAGATCAGGACGCTGGTCCGGCCCCGGCGGTGCCGGGCGATCGAGGTGTGGATCTCGTACTCGGCCTCGGCGTCAAGGCGCGCCGAGGGTTCGTCGAGGATCATCAGGTCCCGTGTGCCCCGCAGGAAGGCCCGCGCCAGAGCCAGACGCTGGCTCTGGCCGCCGGACAGCAGCACGCCCGACTCGGGGTCGTCCCTGTCTTCCCCCATGAAGAACGTCCTGGTGAGCGGCGTCTGATAGCCCTTCGGCAGCTCCCTGAGGGTGTCGTGCGCCCCGGCCCGCCGCGCGGCCGACACGATCTGCTCCTCGTCGGCGAGCGCGCCCAGGTCGCCCAGCGCGATGTTCTCGGCCGCCGTCAGGTCGTACTGCACGAAGTCCTGGAAGACCGCGGTGATCCGGTCGCGCAGCTCCGCCGGATCGACCTCGCGCAGGTCGACGCCGTCCCACAGGATGGCGCCCCGGGTCGGGTCGTAGAAGCGGCAGAGCAGTTTGACCAGCGTCGTCTTGCCCGCCCCGTTGAGGCCCACCAGGGCCAGCGAACTGCCGTGGGGAATGGTCAGGTCGACGCCCCTGAGGACCCACGGGTGCCGCTCCGAGTACCGGAACCACACGTCGCGCAGCTCGATGCCCCGGCGCAGGGCGGGCAGCGGCCGGGGGTCCGGCGCGAGCACCAGGTCCGGCGGGGCCTCGATCACGTACCGGTAGTGGCTGAAGATCAGCAGCGACTCGCCGGCCCGGGCCGCCTCGTGCGCCAGCGCGGCGAACCCGGACTGGGTCCCGGCGATGGCGGCGACGAGGAGCGTGACGTCACCCGCCGACAACTCGCCCCGGTACGTCCCGCGCACCGCCCACAGCAGACTCCCGCCCGTCATCAGCGAGGCGAGCAGCCCGAGGCCCGACTGCACGGCGACCTCGCGCCGGTCCACGGCTCGGCGGGCGGCGTTGGCCGTCCGCCGCTCGGCGAGCATCCGGTCCCGCAGGAAGCCGCCGATGGCGAAGAGGCGCACCTCCTTGGCCGCCTCGGCGTCCGCCAGGAGACCGCCGTAGAACCACTCCCGCCGCTCCGTCGCCCCGACCCGCCAGGCCACACCCGCCCGCCGGCGGGACAGGGCGATCTCCGCGCAGAGCGTCGGCACCCCGGCGGCGGCCACCAGGACGGTCAGGACCGGGTTCAGCACCAGCAGGGAACCCAGGAAGCCGGTGACCGTGATCGCGGACCGTACCAGGCCGAGTGCCGCGTTCATCACCTGCGCGGGGACGCGGCCGCCGCCCTGCCGGGCCAGCTGCAGCCGGTCCAGGAAGTCCGGGTCCTCGAAGCGGCTCAGGCCGGGGAAGCCCGCCGCCTTCGTGAAGAGCCGGGCGTCAGCGCGGAGTGCGGTACGCCGGTCCACCTCCGTGGACAGGTAGCGGCACACGTGCGGCAGCAGGGCGGCGACGGCGCCGACGACCGTGAGGCCGAGCGCCGGGGCGAGCAGCGCGCTCATCCCCGCGTGCGATCCCAGGTTGTCCAGCACCGACCTGGTCAGCCAGGCCGCGGCGACCGTCAGCAGACCGGCGGCCAGACTGAGCACGCCGTACAGCACGCACGCGACCGGAGCGGCCCCGGCCGCCAGGCCGGCGGCCAGCAGCAGCCCGCTCCGGCGGGCGGGCGCGGACGGATTCATCGCGGGGACGCCTCCCGCGCCAGGTCCACCACATGACCGGTGACGACGGTACGGTCCCCGTCCGAGCGGACGCGCAGGGTCGCGGGGAACGCGTCCACGCGCAGGGCCGCGCACACCGGTCCGCCCTTCGGCTCCACGACGACCCGGGCCACCGGGCTCAGCTCCCGGACGAAGCCCTCGCACTCCCCCGGTTCGCCGACGACGACGGCGAGCGTCCGGTCCAGGCCGCCGGGCTCGGCGCCCGCGTACGCGACGAGTTCGGGCAGCTCCGCCCGGCACGGCTCGCAGCTCGGGGAGAGGAAGGCGATCAGTGCCTCGTCCGGCAGCGAGGACCGGCTGACCGGTGCGCCGTCCACCGCCACGGCGGTGAAGGCGGGCAGTTCCTCTCCGGGGCGCAGCGGCGTCATCCCCCGGCCCGGCGCCCCCGCAGGCCCGGCCGGGCCGTACTCCCGCAGCTTCTTGATCACTCCGATGGTGAGCAGCAGGTCCAGCACGCACAGGATGCCGACGAGCACCACTGCCGAGGTCAGAGCAGCCATCCAGCACCTCTCGGTCACTCAGTCATGGAAGGGGCGACGGGCCGGAACAGACTCACCAGGTCCTCCGCGACGGTGACCAGGCCGCCGGCGACCGCGCCCGCGCACCACGCCACCGCGACCGTCCCCAGGTCCGATCCACCGGCCGGGCCGGTCACCACGGCAGCCGCGCCCGCGCCGGCGACGGCCGCCAGCAGCCCGTTGCGTACGACGTGCGCCCGGCCCAGCGGCGCGGCCGAGCGGCCGAAACACCGGCACCGCACGGTGGTTCCCCTGCCCACCGACCGGGCGACGACCACGGTGAACACCGCGAGGAGCGCGGTGGCCGCCAGCAGACCCGCCAGTGCCGCCGGGGCGTACGGCAGGGTCAGCGCGAGGCAGACGGCGCCCTCCACCGCGACCACCGCGAGGGCCACCGCCCGCACGGCCGGCCCGGACACCGCGGCGAGGGGCCGCAGCGAGTCGGCGAAGGCGGAGAACGCCCCGGCCCTGCCCACCTTGCCGAACACGGCGCTGAGGAACACGGCGGTCAGCAGCCCGCGCACGCCGTATGCGAAGTAGTTCATCGCTGCCTCTCTCGGGGCACAGGGGGGAGGGCACACCGAGCGGTACGCCCTCCCCGGTCACCGGTGCTCCCCCGTCAGCAGGGGTTGACCGACGGCTCGCCGACCCAGTGGCAGTTCCTGCCACTGTTGTCGCAGCACCAGTCCTGCCAGTAGCCCTCCGCGTTGCACCGCACCCTGCACCTCTGCGCGTCCGCGTCAGCGGAGGGGAGGAACCGTTCCAGCAGGGAGGTGCCGAGATTTCCGAGCCTGTTGAGCATGACCACTCCTCGTTTCGACAGCCGGTCCCGGCCCGGTGAGCGGGCGGGATGAACGGTGACGAGTCTGGGAGGGGGTGGGCACCGGTTCAACGCCGGGACGGCGCTCCGACACGTTCCGAACGCGTTCCGAACGCCGGGGGCTGGTGGGAGCGTCTGTCCGGGACGTGTCCGCACGTTCGTTCCGGGCCCTCACGGGGCCTGATCGGCGGCCCGGGTGAGGCGGGCGGCCAGCGCGCGGAGATGGTCGTTGAGTTCCGGCGGGTCGAGGACCTGGAAGTCGACGCCCTTGAGCGCGATGTGCAACGCGATCTCGTCCAGGGTGGCGGCTCCGGTGTGGAACAGGCACGAGTGGTCGTCGTACCGCTCCAGACGGCCGGAGGTCGGGGAGGTGCGCTCGACGAGGGCTTCCCAGGGGCAGTGGAAGAGGATGGTCGCCCGGTAGCGGTAAGGGGCCGAGGACAGTTTGTCGGTGAGGTAGGCGGTCAGGTCCTCGGCGGGGCCGCGGCGGGGGGTGAACCGGGGACCGGACTCCGGGACGGTGTCGATGCGGTCGAGACGGAAGGTGCGCCAGTCGTCGCGCGTCAGGTCGAAGGCCAGCAGATACCAGCGGCGGCCGGTGTGGACCAGACGGTACGGCTCGACGCGGCGTGTCCTGCCCTGGTAACCGAAGCGCACGCCCTCGTGTCCCCGGCACGCGGCGGCCAGCGTGGCCAGCAGGTTCGCGTCCACGGCCGGCCCGGACGCCGTCAGCGGCAGGATCGCCGACTGCATCGCCGCCACCCGGTGCTTCAGCCGCGAGGGCAGGACCTGTTCGAGCTTCGCCAGGGCCCGGAGCGAGGTCTCCTCGATGCCCGCCACCGAGCCGGACGCGGCGGCCCGCAGTCCGACGCTCACGGCGACGGCCTCGTCGTCGTCCAGCAGCAGCGGCGGCAGGGCCGCGCCGACGCCGAGCTGGTAGCCGCCGCCGGGGCCGGCCAGGGACTGCACCGGGTAACCCAGCTCGCGCAGCCGGTCCGCGTCCCGGCGGACGGTGCGCGTCGTCACGCCCAGCTGCTCGGCCAGTTCCCGGCCGGACCAGTCGGGACGGGACTGCAGTAGGGAGAGCAGCCGCAGCAGTCGGGCCGAGGTCTCGAGCATCTGGCTGGAAACTCCTCATCGATCACGCCCGGTCGAGGACAGAACCTGTCCTCGGGGCTCCCTAGTGTCGTTCCTGCCGGCCCCCGAAGGCCGGCCGAACCACAGGCACGCAGAACCACATGCAAGCAGAACCACGGGCACAGCAAGGGAGAACACCATGATCCTCGTCACCGGAGCCACCGGGAACGTCGGCCGTCACGCACTGGAGATGCTGCTCGCACAGGGCCGCGAGGTGCGGGCCATGTCCCGCGAGCCGGAGCGGGCGACGTGGCCGGCCGGAGTACAGACCGTCGCGGCCGATCTGACCGACCCGGCGTCGCTGGCCACCGCCCTGGCGGGGGTCGAGGCGGTGTTCCTGTTCGCCGTCCCCGGCAGCGGACCGGCCTTCGTCGCCGCCGCCGAGGCCGCCGGCGTACGCCGGGTCGTGCTGCTGTCCTCCGGCTCGGTGGACGACGAGGCCGAAGAGCAGGACGGGCCGATCGCCGCCTACCACGCCGAGATCGAGCAGGCGCTGCGGGGCTCCAGCCTGGAATGGACCTTCCTGCGGCCCGACGTGTTCGCCGCCAACACGCTGATGTGGGCGGGGCAGACCAAGAGCGGTGACGTCGTCCGCGGTGCCTACGCCGATGCCACCGCCGCGCCGATCCACGAGGCCGACATCGCCGCCGTGGCCGTGGCCGCGCTCACCGAGGACGGTCACGCCGGGGAGATCTACTGGCTGACCGGCCCTCAGTCGCTGAGCCACGCCGACCAGGCCGACATCATCGGCGATGTGCTCGGGCGCCCCATCACCTACGAGGAGCTGCCCGTCGAGGCGGTGCGCCAGGCGATGAGCGCGCACGTGCCCGGGCCGATCCTCGACGGCATCCTCAAGGTCTGGGCCGACTCGGTCGGCCGGCCCGCCCTGGTCACGGCCGACGTCGAGAAGATCACCGGGCGGACCGCCCGCAGCTACCGCGACTGGGTGTCCGACCACGCCGCCGCGTTCTGACGCGACCGGGTCCCGGAGCGGCCCGCGTCACACCTGCCGCTCCGGGACGTCCACCACCAGCCCGTCGATCGCGTCGGTGACCGGCAGCTGGCAGCTGAGCCGGCTGTTCTCCCGGCGCGGGCAGGCCGTCGTGTGCAGCAGCTCGTCCTCGATGTCGGACACGGCCGGCAGCGTGACCGGGGTGCTGCGGTCGACGTAGACGTGGCAGGTGGCGCACATGGCGCCGCCGCCGCACTCGCCGACGATGCCTTCGACGTGGTTGACGACCGCTCCCCGCATCACGGAGTTCCCCTCGGGGACGTCGAGGGTCGTCGCGGTTCCGTCCGGGCTCCGGTAGGTGATCCTGGCCATGCGTCGTGTCCTTTCTGCGTTCGCGTACGTTGCACGGACCTGCGTCGGCGTACGTTCCACGGGTGCCTGCGGTGCTGTCGCCGCCTCACCATGCCGCGGTGTCCTGGGGAGCCACTGGGGGCTCGATCGAACGCGGCACGCCCCACGCTCCAGGTCGTTTCGAGAGGCTCGCTGGAGCCTGGCCGGTACGTACGGCACTCATGGCCCACAGGAGGACCCATGCCGAAGACCGGCGAGCGGCTGACATGGACGGCCGCAGGACCAGACGAACGCCTGGAGTACGCGACGCTGGAGGTCCCGCTCGACCACAGCGATCCGGACGGCGAGCGGATCTCCCTCGCCGTCAGCCGGCTGCGTGCCAGGAATCCCGCGCGCCGGCGGGGCGTCCTGATCGGGGTGACCGGGGGGCCCGGCGGCGACGGCGGCCTCGGCACCGGCATGCCCTCCCGGCTGGCCGACACCCCCCTGGCGGAGGTGTACGACCTGATCGGCTTCGACCCGCGCGGCACCGGCGCCTCGACGCCGCTGCGCATCGAGGTCACCCCCACCACCGTGCCCTTCGACTCCCGGCCGCCGGACTCGGTGTTCGAGGCGATGGCCGCCGACATGCGGGAGCGCGAGCTGGGCTGCCGTCGGGCCGGCGGCGAGGTACGCCCGCACATCAACACCCGCAACACGGCCCGCGACCTGGACAGCATCCGGGTCGCGCTGGGCGAGGAGAAGCTGAACTTCCTCGGCTACGCGTACGGCAGTTACGTGGGCGCCGTCTACGGGACGATGTTCCCCGAGCACCTGGACCGCAGTGTGCTCGACTCCTGCGTGCATCCCGGCTGGACCTGGCGTCAGCAGTTCCTGGCCCAGGCGCGGGCGGTCCGCGAGAACGTGGACCGGTGGGCCGAGTGGACCGCGCGGCGCGACAACCACTTCGCCCTGGGAACGACGGCCGCGCTGACCGTGGCCGCCGTGGAGGGTGTCGCCGCGGCGCTGGAGGGCCGGCTCGGGGCGGCCGTGCGTACGTCCTTCGACGGCATCGTGGGCGGCCTGGCCACCGACCGTTCGGCGTGGGAGCGGCTGGGTCTGCTGGTCGGGGCGCTGCGGGCCGCGACCGCCGAGGGCGCCGACGAGCGGACGGCCGCGCTGCTGGCCGAACACGCCACGGGCGGCTGGGGAGCACGGGCCAGCGAGCAGTGGCGGCAGAGTGTGCTCGAGGCGGTGACGCTGGAGACGGAGTGGCCGACCGACCTGGAGACCTACTACGCGGACATGCGTACGTGCCGGGAGCGCTACCCCTACGGGCACGGGGTGCTGCGGGCGGCTCCGTGGGTCGGGGCGTTCCGCACCTTCCAGTCGCCCGAGCCGCCGACCGTGCTCGCCCGGGACGGCTATCCGACGGGCCTGGTCGTCCAGGCCGACGGCGATCCGATGGACCACCGCGAGGGCGGTGAGGCCCTGGCGGAACTCCTCGGCCACCGTCTGATCACCGTGGAGGACTCCGGCGACCACGAGGTCTACGTGCTCAGCGGGAGCAATCCGCCCCTGGAGGCGTACGTCGAGCGGTATCTGGTGGACGGGGTGCTGCCGCCGTCCCGGGTGAGTGTGCCCGGTGCGCGTCAGGCGCCGCCCGTTCCCGAGGACGCCTGATCCGAAGGGGAGGGGCCGCCGACCGGCCCCTCCCCTTCGGTGTCACGCGCGCCCGTCAGCGGCGCTTGCCCGCGGGAACGACGTACCTGGCGTAGATCAGCTCGCGCATCACGTCGTCGCCGCCCTCCACGATCGCGACGTAGCGCAGGTCGCGCACCAGCTTCCCGATCGGATGGTCGTGGGTGTAGCCGAGCCCGCCGAACATCTCCGAGCCGGTCGTCGCCACCTGCCAGCCGGCCTGGCCGCAGAACAGCTTGGCGGCGAGGGCCGAGCGCAGGGTGCCGACCCGGTACAGCGCCGCGGCCGGGTTGTCCGCCGCCAGGAAGCGGTCGAACTCGGCCGCCGCCGCCCGGCACTGATGGCGCATGACGTCGATGGTCATCTCGATCTGGCCGAGCTTGGCGGCGAACACGGCGTTCTCCCGCAGCGGAGCGCCCTTGATCCGCTTCTGGGCCGCGTACTCCATGGACAGGTCCCGGATCCGGCGGGCGACCCCGATCGCGGTGGCGGCGATGAGGATGCGGCTGGCGTTCAGGCCGATCTCCAGCAGGCGCAGGCCGTTGCCGCGCAGCCGGCCGGCGGCGGGCACCCGGCAGTCGCGCAGCCGGACCCGGTAGGTGCCCGAGCCCCGGACGCCGAGCATGTCCCAGCGCTTGACGATCTCCACCCCGGGAGTGGCACGGGGCACCGTGATGACGGCGTAGTCGCCGTCGTCTTCGGCGGACCGGGCGAGCACGAGCAGGGTGTCGGCGGGTTCGGAGTTGGTGGAGAAGTACTTCTCCCCGTCGAGCACCAGGTCGTCGCCGTCGCGGCTGTAGGTGGTGGAGGTGCGGTTGAGTTCGCTGCCCGCGTCCTCCTCGCTCCCGAGGATGCCGAGCCGGCCGCCGCTGCGGACGAGGCGCTCCAGTACGGGTCGTGCCACCGCCTCGTCGCCGTGGAGCTGGAGCATCACCGTGCCCAGAACCGGCAGGAAGGAGCCGAACGCGAAGCCGGCGTCGCCGTAGGCCAGTTCGGACACGATGTCCACGCTGTCCTGAAGGGACACCCCGGCGCCGCCGTACGCGGCGGGGATCCACCAGTTGGCCAGCCCGGCCTCGTGCATCCGGGCCGACTCGGCGGTGGGCTGTTCGGGCAGGCCGTCGAAGTACTCGGCCTTGGGCAGCAGCTCCGTGCGGACGAACGCCCGGACCCGGTCCAGCATCTCCGTCGCATCGGCCGTGTCGGTCGTCATGGTGTCCCCCTCACCGGTCCTGGACGAACTCGCGGGCCTTGGCCATGGTGGCCCGGCTGTTCGAGCCCAGCGCGTGCCGCACCGCCTGCCGGGCGTCCGCCAGCGTCGCGGGCGGGTTGGGCAGGGCCTTGATGCCGTCCGGATCGAGGAGGACCTGGTGGTGCGAGGTGATCTTCACGGTGCCTTCCGGGCCCTCCTCGAACCGCCACTCCCCGTTGTGCGCGTGGAGCACCGGCGGCAGGGTGGTCTGCTTGTAGGTGATCCGCCGCAGCGGCTCGCAGACCCGGCCGGACGCCGTGGTGTGCAGCGAGCCGTCCGGGGAGCGGGTGTCCATCTCCATGAACTGCAGCCCGGTCTCCTCCTCGCGGAGTTCGATCCGTGCCACGTGCGGAAGGCGCTCGGGCCACCGGGACGCCTCGTAGATGAAGGCGTACGCCTCCTCGATCGAGCCGGTGACGGTCTCGGTGTCGGCGAAGTCGAACAGCAGCTCCCGCTCCGTGTCCCCTCGCTCGGCCGCCCGCTTGAGGTGCTCCAGTTCCGAGCGGCTGTTGGTGTCGACGGCCCGGGTGATGCGCTCATGGGCCACCGGGTCGCCGTCGACCGCCCGGTAGAAGTGGTCGAGCTCCACCGTGCAGCCGCCGTCGCCCCGCTCGGTGATCCGCCAGGTGCCGCCCATGGCCGCGACCGGCTCGCGCGGCTGGATCTGTTCGAACTCGATCCGGAACGCGACGGGGTCCAGCCGGCGCCGCGACTCCCAGGTGCGCAGCTCGCCGTTGGCCAGCGCCCAGATCCGGATCCGCTCGTCGGTCTCGTCGCCGCCGGTCCGCTCGGCCCGCACGGTGGGCGGGAAGTACAGCGGCCACAGGCCCACTTCGGCGACGATCCGGTAGACCGCCGTCGCCGGGGCCGCTACCTCGATGCGGTGGGTCACTTCGGTCGTGCCGTCGATGGTGCCGGTTACGGCGTCGCGTGCCATCACGCGCCCTCCAGTCCTGAGATGAACTTGACAAGTGCCTGCGGCGTCGGGTGGTCCAGTACGACGCCGGCGGGGAGCCGCAGCCCGGTCGCGGCGGTGAGCCGGTTGCGCAGGTCGACGCTGAGCAGCGAGTCGAAGCCGAGTTCCTTGAAGGAGTCCTCGGGGCCGACCGCGGACGGTTCGAGGTAGCCCAGCACCTCGGCGGTGTGGGTACGGACGAGCCGCATGAGGTCGTCGCCCCCCGAGGACTCCGCCGCGGCGGGCGCGGGGGCGGCAGCGGGCGCGGGTGCCGGTGCCGGTGCCGGTGTGACAGCCGGCGCGGGCGCCGGTGCGGAGGGCGTGCGGGGTGTGTCCGTCCGGGGAAGGTCCGGGAGGTCCGGGAGGTCCCCGAGCAGACGGGCCGCACGGCTCCCGGGCAGCAGCTCGTCCGCGGCGAGCCGCAGCGGCACCCGGACCGGCGCGGGCGAGGCCAGGTTCTCGAAGAGGAGCCGCATCCCGTCCCGGCTGTCCAGCGGGGCGATCCCGATCCGGGCCAGCGCGGCGGTGTCGGCCTCGGTCAGATGGCCGGTCATCCCGGTGGGCAGCCGCCACAGGCCCCATGCCAGCGACGTCGCCTCCAGACCCCGCGCCCGGCGGTACTGCGCGAGGGCGTCCAGGTAGGTGTTGGCCGCGGCGTAGTTCGCCTGGCCCGGGTTGCCGAGCACCCCGGCCACCGAGGAGAACAGCACGAACGCCGACAGGTCCAGGTGCTCGGTGAGCCGGTGCAGATGCCAGGCTCCGGCGACCTTGGGCCGCAGCACCGCCCGGAGCTGGACCGGCGTGAGCCCGGTGACCAGCCCGTCGCGCAGCACCCCGGCGGTGTGGAAGACGCTGCCGGGCTCGTACTCGGCGACGACCTTCGCGACGGCGTCGGCGTCGGTGACGTCGCAGGCCACCACGGACACCTGGGCGCCGTACGCGGTCAGTTCCCCGCTCAGCTCGGCCGCGCCCTCGGCGCCCGGCCCGCTCCGGCTCACCAGCACCAGATGCCGGGCGCCGCGCTCGGTGACCAGGTGCCGGGCCAGCTCGGCGCCGAGACCGCCGGTCCCGCCGGTGATCAGCGTCGGGCGCAGCGGATCGTAGGAGCGCGGCATGGTCAGCACGAGCTTGCCCTGGTGGCGGGCCCGGCTGAGCATGCGCAGCGGCACGCGGCCGTCCCGGACGTCCCAGGTGCGCACCGGCAGGTGGACCAGGGCGCCCGTCTCGAACAGGGCGACGAGTTCCTCCAGGACCTCGCTGATCCGGTCCGGCTCGACGCCCAGGATGTTGTACGCCCGGTAGGTGATCCCGGGGTGCTCGGCCTCGGTCGCGGCCACGTCACGCAGATCGGTCTTGCCCATCTCGGCGAACCGGCCGCCCGGCGCCAGCAGGCCGAGGGAGAGGTCGAGGGCCTTGCCCGACAGCGAGTTCAGTACGACGTCCACGCCCCGGCCGCCGGTGACGGCCCGGAACTCGTCGGCGAAGTCGAGCGTGCGGGAGGAGGCGATGTGGTCGTCGGCCACGCCCCAGGCGCGCAGCGTCGCCTGCTTGTCGGGGCGGGCGGTGGCGAACACGTCGGCGCCCAGGTGCCGGGCGAGCTGGAGCGCCGCGAGACCGACGCCGCCGGTCGCGGTGTGGATCAGCACCTTGTCGCCCGGCCGGGTGCCGGCCACGTCGACGAGGCACTGGTAGGCGGTGATGAACACGATGGGCACGCCGGCCGCCTGGCCGAAGCTCCAGCCGTCCGGGAGCGGCTTGACCATGCGTTCGTCGGCAACGGCCACCGGGCCCAGCGATCGCTCGAACATCCCGAACACCCGGTCGCCGGCCGCGAAGCGGGTCACCTCGGCGCCGACCTCCGTGATCACGCCCGCGCCTTCGCTGCCCATGGTCTTCTCGGTGGCGACGAGGCCGAGACCGACGGTGATGTCACGGAAGTTGAGCCCGGCCGCGCGTACCTCGATCCGCACCTGACGGGGGCCCAGCTCGGCCTCGGCCTCGGGGTGTTCGATGAGCGCGAGGTCGTCGAGGGTGCCCTTGGTGGTGACGTCGAGCCGCCAGGCCCGGCTTCCGGCCGGGGGCCGCAGCCCGCTCTCGCGGGCGGTCCGCAGCCGCGGCCGGTACAGCCGCCCCGCCCTCAGGGCCACCTCGGGCTCACCGCTGGCGAGCGCCTGCGGCAGGGCCCGCAGGGACGCCGGGTCCTCGTCGACGTCGATCAGCACGAAGGTGTCGGGGTGCTCGGCCTGCGCCGAGCGCACCAGTCCGGTGACCGCCGAGGCGGCCAGGTCGCGGACGGGTTCGCGGTCGGAGACGGCGAGCGCGCCACGGGTGACCACGGCGAGCCGCGAGGCGGTGAACCGGGAGTCGGCGCGCCAGCTCTGCACCAGGTCGGCGGCGGCGAGGGCCAGCCGCTCGGCATGGGCCGGGGAGCCGTCCGCGCCCGGGGCGGAGCCGAGCGGGGCCACCACGATTCCCGGTGCCGGGAGCGTCACCGACTCCAGGTCGGGGAAGTCCGGCCGGTCCCACAGGTCGCCCGCGCCCACCGTCACCCACTCGTCGGGGCCGGGCGTGTCCGCGCCGCGCAGCCGCTCCCACGCCGGTTCGAGGCTGACGCCCCGGTCTTCGGCGGGCAACGGCCGCAGCGCCAGCGACCGCACCGCGCCGACGAACCGGTCCTGGCCGTCGAAGAGGGTCAGGGACAGATCGTCTCCGTCGGGCGACGCGTGCACGCGCAGGGTCCGGGTGTCGGTGGGAAGCAGGACGGTGTCACGCCAGGCGAACGGCACCAGCAGGCCCGCGCCGGCCTGGAGCACGGCCGGGTGCAGGGCCGCGTCGAGCAGGGCCGGGTGCGCGGTGGCGAAGTCGCCCTGGTCCGCGTCGGGCAGGGCCACCTCGGCGAGGATCTCCGTACCGCGCGTCCACAGTCCGCGCAGTCCGGCGAAGGCCGGGCCGTAGTGGTAGCCGCGCCGGGCGAGCCGCTCGTAGGCGTCGGTGAGGTCGACCGGGGAGGCGCCGTCGGTGGACCAGCGTGCGGGCGGGGCGGCCGGCGCGGGGTCGCGGCCGGCCAGCGCGCCCGTGGCGTGCTGCACCCAGCCGCCGTCGGGCTGGCGCGAATGCAGGGTCAGGGACCTGCGTCCGGCGGTGTCCTCGGGTTCGAGGACGATCCGCAGATCTGCCGCCCCCTGCTCGGGCAGCGGCAGCGGCACGCTGAGGGTGAGGTCGGCCACGACGGGGCGGCCGATCCGTTCGCCGACCTCGCCGAGCAGGGACAGGAACACGGTCGCCGGCACCAGCGCGGCCCCCCGGACCACATGGTCGGCCAGCCACGGGTACCGCTCGCGGTCGACGGACGCGGTGACGACGGTCTGGCCGGAGGGCAGCTCGGTCGGCGCCGTGGTGAACGCGCCGCCGTCACCGGTTCCGGCGGACGGTGCGGTCACCCAGAACCGGGTGCGGTCGAACTGGAAGGACGGCAGGTCGATCTGACGGCCCGCGGGCTGCAGCGGGGCGAGGTCCACCGGCCCGACGGAGTCGGGCAGGGTCACGGCCGACGCCAGGAACTGGCCCGCACCGCCGCTGTCCCGGCGCAGGGTGCCGAGCACGGTGCCGGTCGCCCCGGCCGCGTCCAGGACCTCCTGGACCCCGAAGGTCAGCACGGGGTGCGGGCTGACCTCGATGAAGGTCCGGTGCCGTCGCTCCACCAGCCCCCGCAGCACCGGCTCGAACCGCACGGTGTTGGTCAGGTTGTCGCACCAGTACTGCGCGTCCATCTCCGCGGTGTCGATGACGGTGCCGGTCAGCGTCGAATGGAGCTTGATGTCCGAGGAGCGCGGGGAGATCCCGGCCAGGTCGGTGAGCAGGCGGTCCTCGAGCCGCTCCATCGCCTCGGTGTGCGACGCGTAGTCGACCTCGATGCGCCGGGCGTCGATGCCCTGGCGTTCGCAGCGGGCCAGCAGATCGGTGAGGCCCGCGACGTCCCCGGCGACGACGGTCGAGGTCGCGGAGTTGACCGCCGCGACGCTCACCCCGTCCACGCTGTTGAGCAGCCGCTCGGTCTCCTCGGCGCCCAGCAGGACGGACGCCATCCCGCCGGCGGGCGCGAGCTGCGCCAGGGCCTGGCTGCGCAGGGCCACCACCCGGCAGGCGTCGGCGAGGCTGAGCGCACCGGCCACATGGGCCGCGGCGATCTCTCCCTGGGAGTGGCCGACGACCGCGGCGGGCCGGACACCGACCGACTTCCACAGCGCGGCCAGCGACACCATCATCGAGAACAGCGCGGGCTGGACGACGTCGACCCGTTCCAGCCCCTCGCCGCGCAGCGCGTCGGTCAGCCGCCAGCCGCACAGCGGGACCAGCTCCTCCGCGCAGGCCTCCATGGCGGCGCGGAAGACCGCCGACTCCTCCATGAGGGCGAGACCCATGCCGCGCCACTGCGATCCCTGCCCGGGGAAGACGAAGACCGGCCCGGCCAGGTCGCGGTACGACTCGGTGCGCAGCACGGTCGGCGACTGGTAGCGCCCGGGCGTCCTCGGCAGCGGGGCGTCGGAGGCCAGCGACTCCAGTCCGGTCAGCAGGTCTTCGCGGCTGTCGGCGATCACGATGCCGCGCTGCCGGAACCCGCTGCGGGCGCGCAGGGTGTGCGCCACGTCCTCGGGCGCGTCCTGCGGTGCTCGGCCGACGTGGTCGGCGAGGGCCCCGGCCTGGGCGCGCAGCGAGTCGGCGTGCGGGGCGGACAGGGCCCACACCAGCGGTGTCGTCGCGCCGGCGGCGGGTTCCCGCTCGGGCTCGGGCTCGGCCTCCTCGATCACCAGGTGGGCGTTGGACCCGCTGATCCCGAACGAGGAGACGCCGGCCCGCCGTGGTCCGTTCCCCCGCTCCCACGGGCGCGCCTGCGTCAGCAGCGCGAGGCCGCTGCGGTCCCAGTCGATGTGGTGGGTGGGCCGGGAGATGTGCAGCGTGGCGGGCAGGACACCGGCGCGCAACGCCTCCACCATCTTGATCACACCGCCGACGCCCGCCGCGGCCTGGGCGTGCCCGATGTTCGACTTCAGCGAGCCCAGCCAGAGCGGCCGGTCGGCATCGCGGCCCTGGCCGTAGACGGCGGACAGTGCCCGCGCCTCGATGGGGTCGCCGAGTTCGGTGCCGGTGCCGTGCGCCTCGACCACGTCGACGTCGTGCGGGTCGAGTCCGGCCTGGCTCAGGGCCTGCCGGATGACGTCCTCCTGGGCCGCCCGGTTGGGCGCGGTGAGTCCGTTGCTCCCGCCGTCCGAGTTGGTGGCGGTGCCCCGGACCACGGCGAGGACCCGGTGGCCGCGCGCGCGGGCGTCCGAGAGGCGCTCCAGCAGCAGCAGTCCGGCGCCCTCCGCCCAGGCGGTGCCGTCCGCGTCGTCGGAGAAGGGACGGCAGCGCCCGTCGGCGGAGAGTCCGCCCTGCCGGGTGAAGTCGACGAACATGCCGGGCGTCGACATCACCGCGACCCCGCCGGCCAGCGCCAGGTCGCACTCGCCGGCGCGCAGCGCCCGCACGGCCAGGTGTACGGCGACCAGCGAGGACGAGCACGCCGTGTCCACCGTGAGGGCCGGGCCGCGCAGTCCGAAGTAGTAGGCGATGCGCCCTGAGGCGACGCTGGTCGAGCTGCCGGTGATGCGGTAGCCGCCGGCGCCCTGGTTGTCCTCGTGCAGGCGCGGCCCGTACTCCTGGGCCATCGCCCCGACGAACACGCCGGTGTTGCTGCCCGTCAGGGCGTCCCGGCTCAGGCCGGCCCGCTCGAAGGTCTCCCAGGCTGTCTCCAGCAGCACCCGCTGCTGGGGGTCCATTCCCTCCGCCTCACGGGGCGAGATGCCGAAGAACTTGGCGTCGAAGCGGTCGGCGTCGTCGAGGAAGCCGCCGCGGGTGGTGCTGGAGCGGCCGTCGGCGAGGTCCGCCGCACGCCAGCCGCGGTCGGTCGGGAAGGAGGACGTCGCGTCGCGGCCGTCCGCGACCAGCTGCCACAGGTCCGCGGGCGTACGCACACCGCCCGGGTAGCGGCAGCCCATGGCCACGACGGCGACGGCTTCCTGGTCACCGTCCAGTGGTCCGGTCTGGGGAGTCATCGAAACTCGTGACCTTTCGTGTCGTCCGCCCGGAGCGCCTCGATGAGCGCCGCCGGAGTGGGGTGGTCGAACAGCAGGGTCGTCGGCAGGACACGGCCGATGGCCCTGCCGACGGCGGTACGCAGCGCCACGGCCATGCGGGAGTCCAGACCGAGGTCGGTGAAGGTGGCGTCGAGATCGAGGTCGGCGCCGGGTGCCCGGCCGAGGATCTCGGCGGTGAGGTCGAGGACCAGGTCCAGCGGGTCTCCGGACCACGGGGGCGGGGAGCCGGAGCCCTCGGAGCCGGAGCCCTCGGTGGCGGGGCCGGTGGGCGTCGCCGTGTCCAGCCAGTACGGGCGCCGCTGGAAGGCGTACAGCGGCAGACCGGCCGGCCGGGCCCGCGGGCCGTAGACCGCGAGCCAGTCCACCGGCTTGCCCAGCACGAAGGCGGCACCCGCCGTCGCGGCGGCCGTGCCGGGCTCGTTCCCGGCTGCCGGCCCCGCCGTCGGCTCCGTTCCCGGCCGGCCCGTGAGGAGCGTCACCCCGTCGGGGGAGGTTCCGTCGGCCAGCTCCCGGAGCCGGGTGACCAGTTCCGCGGGCGCGGAGGCGATGACAGCGGCGCGTACGGGCAGGGCCGCGCGGGTCGTCGCGGAGGCGAGGCCGAGGTCGCGGAGGTCCACCTCGTCGTGGCGCTCCACCTGGTCGGCCAGCCGGGCCGCCTGGGCCCGAAGCGCCGCGTCGGTGTGCCCGGAGAGCAGCACGGGCACCGGCTCGTCGGACACCGGCGTACGGGACGCCGGTGCGGCGGCCTCCGGCCGGGGCGCCTCGCCGAGCACGGCGTGGGCGTTCGTGCCGCCGAGGCCGAAGGACGAGACGCCGCAGACCAGCGGCCCCTCGTCGGCCGGCCAGGTCCGCCGTCGGGTGCTGACGCGCAGCCGCAGCCCGTCGAGGTCGATGTCGGGGTTGGGCCGCCGGTGGTTGAGGGTCGGCGGGAGTTCGCGGTGGAAGAGGCTCGCCGCGGTCTTGATCAGTCCGGCGATGCCGGCCGCGCCCTCCAGGTGCCCGATGTTGGTCTTCACCGAGCCGACCAGCAGCGGCCGGTCCGCGGGCCGGCCCCGGCCGAGGACACCGCCGAGGGCTCGGGCCTCCACCGGGTCGCCGGCCTTGGTGCCGGTGCCGTGCAGTTCCACGTACGCGACCCCGGCCGGATCCACGCCGGCCCGGCGGTAGGCCTCGGCCAGCATGTTCTGCTGGGCGGCCTGGGTGGGGGTGGTCAGGCTGGCGCCGCCGCCGTCGTTGTTGACGGCGGTGGCCAGCACGGTGCAGTACACCCGGTCCCCGGCGGCGACGGCTGCCTCCAGCGGCTTGAGCACGAGGACGCCGGCGCCCTCGCCTCGTACGATCCCGTCGGCACCGGCGTCGAAGGTGTGGCAGCGGCCGGTCGGCGACATCGCCCCGAGCTCCTCGATCAGCCGGTCGCCCGTCGGGGTCAGGTTGAGCTGGACGCCCGCGACGACCGCGGTCGTGCACTCCCCGCGCCGCAGACTGCCCAGTGCCTGGTCGAGAGCGGTCAGCGAGGAGGACTGGCCGGTGTCGACGACCGTGCTGGGGCCGGTGAAGCGGAAGAAGTAGGAGAGGCGGTTGGCGAGGAAGGTCCGTGCCGTGCCGGTCATGGTGTAGGCGTCCACCGCTGCGGACATACGGCTCATCAGCGCGTAGTCGTCCGAGCAGGATCCGACGAAGACGCCCGTCGCCCCGCCGGCCGTGGGCGGGATGCGCGCGTCCTCCAGGGCGTGCCAGCACAGTTCGAGCAGCAGGCGCTGCTGCGGGTCCATCAGGGCGGCCTCGTGCGGCGAGATCCCGAACAGCTCCGCGTCGAAGAGCTCGACGTCGCGCAGGTATCCGCCGGGACGGCGGCCGTCGCGCAGGCCCGTACCCGGGCCGATGGCATCGCCGCCCCGGCGCAGCATCCGCCAGAAGCCGTCGAGATCGTCGGCGCCGGGGAAGCGGCAGGCCATGCCCACCACGGCCACGGGCTCCCCGGACGCACCGGTCATGTGGATCACCTCAGTCATGTCGGTCCTGTCGGCTGTGTCGGTGGCCGGGTCAGTCATGCCGGTCTCCGGCGGCGACCAGGGCGAGCCGGCGCCGCACCTCGTCGACGGCCTCGCGGTCGTCGCGGTCTCCCGGCACCAGTGGCTGGACGAAGCTGCGCTTGGCGATGACCCGGGGCTGGCGGCGGGCCAGCCGGCTGAGGCCGTCGCCCGGACCGGCCTCCAGCAGCAGGCAGTCGTGCGCGGCGAGCAGGGCGGTGAGCGCCGGTGCGAAGTACACGGTGCGGGCTGCCTGCCAGGCCCAGAAGTCGGGGTCCAGCGCTTCCTTCTCGGCGAGCAGGCCTCGCGTGTAGGCGGAGTAGAAGGGGAAGTCCGGCCGTCGCCACGGCACCGCGCGGAACCCGGGCAGGGTCGCGCGTACGGCGTCGTCGACCGCGGGGCTGTGGAAGGCCTGCCGGGCCAGCACCTGGCGGCAGATGACACCCCGTCCGTCCAGCTCCCGGGCCGCCCGGTCCAGGGGTTCGCGCTCCCCGGCGAGCAGGAGCTGGCGGGTGGCGTTCACCGCGGCCAGGTGCACCTCCTCGCCGAGCAGGTCGGCGACGTCGTCGGTGGTCGCCGCGACGGCCAGCATCCCGCCGGGCGGGGTGTCGGCGAAGTGCACGACCCGCTCACGCATCAGGCGTACGCCGTCGTCGAAACCGAGAATCCCGGCCAGGGTCGCCGCGGCGAACTCCCCGACGCTGTGCCCGAGCAGCGCCGCCGGGCGCACGCCCCAGCCGAGCACCATCCGCCCCAGGGCGTGGTTCACGGCGTAGAGCAACGGCTGGGCCACCGTCACGTCGTCGTACTCCGCCGACGGCACCTCGGCGAGCCATTCCCGCCGTAGCCGCGGACCGTCCTGTCCCAGGAGCCGGAACGCCTCGTCCATCCAGAAGGTGAACGTCGAGTCGTGCTCGTACAGACCCGCGGCCATGCGTGGGTACTGCGCACCCTGGCCGGGGAAGACGAGTGCGACCGGCAGATGCGGCTGTTGCGCTGTGAGCGACATCCGGTTGCCGTCCTTTCCGTCTTTCCTCGCTGCCGCAATATGAGTCAGGGGATTCGACGTTCACCTGAGCCCCGATCGAGAACCGGGAACAAGATCCGGCTCCGTCTGGATTTGAGCCACCCCCGAGCGGTACCGGGCAGGCTCGACGGCTGAATGCCGTCGGGTGGAGGGGAAAAGTGGTGCCAGAAAAAGAGGTATTCGTTTCCGGGGTGGGACTTCATCTGCCGCCGGCCATGCCGGCCGAGGAGGCGGTCCGGCAGGGGCTGACCGACGAATGGACCGTGCGGCGCACCCGGATGCGGTCGGTGTGCGTCGGCTCGGAGGCCGGTCCGCAGATGGCGGTCAGGGCCGCACGGGAGGCACTGCGCCACGCGGACGCCGCGCCCCATGACATTGACCTGGTCCTGCACGCCAGCAGCTACTTCCAGGGGTACGACCTGTGGGCGCCCGCCTCGTACGTGCAGCGCGAGGCCGTCGGCAACTCGTGCCTGTCGCTGGCCGTCGAGCAGCTGTCCAACGGCGGGATGGCCGCCCTGGAGCTCGCGGTGGCCTATCTGCGCGCGGACGCCCGCCGCCACAGTGCCCTCGTGACGACCGGCGACCGGTTCTGCCTGCCGGGGATCGACCGGTGGACCACGGACCCGGGGACCGTGCTCGGGGACGGCGGCACCGCGATCGTGCTGTCCACGGCGGGCGGTTTCGCGCTGCTCCGCAGTCTGGTGACGGTGTCCGACCCGACCCTGGAGAAGATGGGGCGGGGCGACGATCCCTTCGCCACGACCCCGCTGGAGACCAGGACCCCGATCAGCGTGGAGGAGCCCCGCGCCCGCCTGGTGAAGGAGATGGGCATGTCGGAGCTGATCGACCGGCTGCACACCGGACAGCGGGCGGCTTTCGAACAGGCCCTGCTCGAGGCGGACGCGAAGCAGGAGGACCTCGACTGGACGGTGCTGCCCCACCTCGGCCGCGCGAAGATGGACTTCCAGTTCTTCTCGGCGCTGGACCTCGATCCGGAGCGGACCACGTGGCCCTGGGGCTCGGGGGTCGGCCACCTCGGCGCGGGCGACATGTTCGCCGGGCTCGCCCATCTGACGCGGACCGGTGCCCTGCGCCCGGGCCAGACGGGCGCGCTGGTCAGCGCGGGCGGCGGCTTCGCCTGGACGGTGGCCGTCCTGGAGATCCTGACCGCGGCGTGAGGGGCCCGGCACGCAAGCCCCAGAGGGGTGTCCCTCTGGGGCTTGCGTGCCGGACGCCACGTCCGCGGCGACCTCGGTGCGCCGAGGTCAACCGCCTCGCTTCGTGCCGACGAGCCGACGGCGGTAGCCGACACCGACGGCTTCGTCGGCGACCTCCATCACGTACTGGCCGTACGGCGACTTGGACATGTCCTCGCCCAGCCGGCGGCACGTCTCGGCGTCGATGAAGCCCATCTGCAGCGCGACCTCCTCCAGACAGGCGATGCGCACCCCCATGCGCTCCTCCATGGCCTGCACATAGATGCCGGCCTTGAGCAGCGCCTCGGGGGTGCCCGTGTCGAGCCAGGCGAAGCCCCGGCCGAGCTCGATCAGCTTGGCCTTGCCGCGTTCCAGGTACCACCGGTTGACGTCGGTGATCTCCAGTTCGCCACGCGGCGACGGGCTCAGGTTCTTGGCCACGTCCACGACGTCGTTGTCGTAGAAGTACAGGCCGGTGATCGCCCGGTCGGACTTCGGTTCGGCCGGCTTCTCCTCGAGCGAGACCAGCCGCCCCTCGGCGTCGGTCACCCCGACCCCGTACCGCTCGGGGTCCGGTACCGGATAGCCGAAGAGGACGCAGCCGTCCACGTCGCGGGCGTTGCGGCGCAGCAGCTCCCGGAATCCCGAGCCGTGGAAGATGTTGTCCCCCAGCACCAGGGCGACGGGGTCGGCGCCGATGAAGTCGGCCCCGATGGTGAACGCCTGCGCCAGGCCGGCGGGCTTCTCCTGCGCGGCGTAGCTGAGCGAGAGGCCCAGCCGCGAGCCGTCGCCGAGCAGCCGCTGGAAGTACGGCATGTCGGTGGGCGTGGTGATGACGAGGATCTCCCGGATGTCGGCCAGCATGAGCACCGACAACGGGTAGTAGATCATCGGCTTGTCACTGACGGGGAGGAGCTGTTTCGACACGGCCAGAGTGATCGGATGCAGCCGGGTCCCCGTGCCTCCGGCGAGGACTATCCCCTTCATCGTGGTCCTCGGCCTCAGGAAGCCGGACGGTCCTGGTCGATGACGCGCTCCCGGGTCCGGATCTCACCGGTCCCGGTGCGCACCAGCTCGTCCACCACGGTGAAGGTCGGCTCGAAGTCCACCTTCCCGGTGGCGTCGGTCCGCGTGACCAGGCAGACGTAGTCCACCCGCCAGCCGTCCTCGGTCCTCTCGATCAGGTAGTGGTCGAACCAGTGCCGCGGCACGACCGACCTGTACCGCGGGAGCGCGGCCCGCATCGCCGTGACCATCGCCTCGCGGCCGGCGAGGCGCTCCCCTCGGTGCGCGTGGTCGATGACGCCGTCCTCGGTGAAGGTGTCGGCGAACTCGTCGATCTTCAGGGCGTCCATCAGGCGGCACTGTCGGGCGTAGAAACCGAGGATCTCCACGTACTCCTCGGCCGTCACCTTCTGCCGCTCGGCGGTCTGCGTAGCCACGATGTACTCCTCCTCAGGCATGAGTTTTCTTCCTGAGGAAGCGTTGTCCGGGCAGCTGGAAATCGACTGGATTCTCGGTGCACCACACATTCCCCGACCGTGTCTTCCGGAATTCTAGTGAGGCTCGTGCCGCTCAGGTGATCCTTGCCGACAAAATGGCCCCGGGAATGGAGTTCGGGAATGACGCTTCAACAGGTCCGGTCGGAAATGCGAGAGGTCGCCCCGTCGGTCTACGCGTGGATTCAGCCCGACGGCGGGTGGTGCCTGAACAACGCCGGCCTGATCCTCGACGGGGAGTGCGCGGTGCTGGTCGACACGGCCGCCACCGAACGCCGTACCCGCGTCCTGGCCGAAGCGGTGGGCGCGCTGGCGCCTGCCGGGCCGGACTTCCTGGTCAACACGCACTTCCACGGCGACCACACCTTCGGCAACTCCTACTTCAAGCCGCGGGCGACGATCATCGCCCATGAGAACTGCGCCCGTGACCAGATCGCCGCGGGCCCGGGGCTGCGCGGGTTGTGGCCGGACGTGGAGTGGGGGGAGACGCCGGTTCTCGGAGCCGACGTGACCTACAGCGGCGACGAGGCCGCCGTCCACTCGGGCGGCCGGCGCATCGCCCTGCTGCACCCCGGAGCCGCCCACACCACCGGCGACACGGTGGTGTGGCTGCCCGACGACGGCGTCCTGTTCACCGGGGACGTCGTGTGGTCCGGGAGCACTCCGTTCTGCCTGATGGGCTCGGTCACCGGCTCGCTGGAGGCGATCGAGCGGCTGCGCGCGCTGGGGCCGGAGACGGTGGTGCCCGGTCACGGGCCGGTCGGCGGTGCGGAGCTGCTGGACGAGACCGCGTCCTACCTGAACTGGCTGGTGGAGGTGGCGGACTCGGGGCTGCGGGCCGGACGGTCGGCGCTGGAGACGGCCCGGGCCGCCGACCTGGGCGCGTGGGCCGGGCTCCTCGACGCCGAGCGCATCGTCGGGAACCTGCACCGCTCCTACGCCGAGCTCGCCGGAGCGGTACCGGGTGCGCCGATAGACGTGGCCATGGCCTTCGGGGAGATGGTGCAGTTCCACGGGGGTCTCCCGGTGTGCCGTGCCTGAGTGACGGCCTGTCGGCACAGGGGGTGTGACGCACTCGCGTCACACCCCCTGTCCGGTTCTGCTGCCGGCACTACAGGTCCGGCCACTCCGGCCAGCCGGCCGCCGCGGGCGACTCCGGGTCGGGCCGGTGCCCCCAGCCGGTGGCGGCGGGCTGGTGCGAGCTGGGCCAGTCCGCCCAGCCGGCCCCCGCCGGCGCGTCCGGACGGATGTGGTGTGCCGGGCCGGCCACCGCGGACGGATCCGCGGCGGACCGGTGCAGGCATGTCAGCAGCGCGACGGTGAGGACGGCGATCTCGTGCTCGGTCGGCCGCCCGGAGCGGATCGTGAACAACGGGTCCGCGGTCATGGCTACATCGGGGGGTTGCCGTGCTTGCGCGCTGCCAGGGAGGCGCGTTTGCCCTCCAGCATCTCCAGCGCCCGGATGAGGGTCTCGCGGGTGTGCGCGGGGTCGATGATGTCGTCGACCAGCCCGTGCTCGGCCGCGTAGTAGGGGTGCATCAGCTCCTCGCGGTAGGAACGGATGCACCGCTCCCGCGTCTCCTCCGGATCGCTCGACGCCGCGATCTCCCGGCGGAAGATGACGTTCGCCGCGCCCTCGGCGCCCATCACCGCGATCTCGTTGGTGGGCCAGGCCAGGGACAGGTCGGTCCCGATGGACCGCGAGTCCATGACGATCCAGGCACCGCCGTAGGCCTTGCGCAGGATCAGCTGGACGCGGGGGACGGTGGCGACGCAGTAGGCGTAGAGCAGCTTCGCCCCGTGCCGGATGATCCCCTGGTGCTCCTGCTCCCGGCCGGGCAGGAAGCCGGGCACGTCCACCAGGGTGACCAGCGGGATGCTGAAGGAGTCGCACATCTGGACGAAGCGCGCGCCCTTGTCGGACGCGTCGATGTCCAGGGTCCCCGCCGAGACCAGGGGCTGGTTGGCGATCACCCCGACCAGCCGGCCGCCCATCCGCGCCAGCGCGCAGACGATGTTGCGGGCCCAGTTCGGCTGCACCTCGAAGTACTCGCCGTCGTCGACGATCTCCTCGATCACCCGGAGGATGTCGTACGCCTGGGTGGGCACCGACGGCACGAGGTCGAGCAGGGCGTCGGTCCTGCGGTCCACCGGGTCCGTGCAGGGGACGACCGGGGGCAGGGACCGGTTGTTGGCGGGGAGCAGCGACAGCAGGTACCGGACGTCGGCGATGCACGTGTACTCGTCGTCGTAGACGAACGACGAGACGCCGGAGACACCGGCGTGGACGTCCGCCCCGCCGAGGCCGTTCATGCTGATCTGCTCGCCGGTGACGGCCTGGACCACGTCGGGGCCGGTGATGAACATCTGGGCCATGTCCCGGACCATGAACACGAAGTCCGTCAGCGCGGGCGAGTAGGCGGCCCCGCCCGCGCACGGCCCGAGGATCACGCTGATCTGCGGGATGACTCCGGACGCCAGGGCGTTGCGGCGGAAGATCCCGCCGTAGCCGGCGAGCGCGGTGACACCCTCCTGGATCCGGGCCCCCGCCCCGTCGCAGAGGCTGACCAGCGGGGCGCCGGCGGCGACGGCCATGTCCATCAGCTTGTGGATCTTCGCGGCGTGCGCCTCGCCCAGGGCGCCGCCGAACATACGGAAGTCGTGCGCGTAGGCGAAGACCTTCTGCCCGTGGACCTTCCCCCAGCCGACGACGACCCCGTCGGTGTGGGGGCGCTTGTTCGCCAGTCCGAAGGCGGTCGCCCGGTGCTTGCGGAAGGCCTCGATCTCGACGAACGTTCCCTCGTCGAAGAGCAGGTCGAGGCGTTCCCTGACGGTGAGTTTCCCCTTGGCGCGCTGGGCGGCGGTCGCGTTCGCGCCCGGCCCCTCGCGGATCACCGCCTTGAGCCGGGTGAGCTCCTCGGTACGGGTCCGCAGGTCGTCGCGTTGGACGGCCTCCTCGGGGTCGCCCTGGAGTATCGCGCTCCCGGGCGACTCGGTGACTGGCGTCAGCATGAAAAGCCCTTTCGTTGCGACATGGCGGTGGCGGACTGCGGCTGGGGCCGCGACGCTGCTGCGGCGGCGGCCACAGCAGCTGCGGCTCAGCGGAGCTGACGCACCACCATCGCCGAGTTGAAGCCTCCGTGCCCCCGGGCGATGATCAGCGCCGAGCGCACCGCCGTCTGCCGGGGCTCGCCGACCACGAGGTCCAGCTCGTACTCGGGCACGGCCTCCCGGACGCCGACGGCGGGCGGGATGGCGCTCCAGAACATCGACAGCAGCGCCGTGGCGACGTCGAGGGAGGCACCGCCGGCGAACAGCCGCCCGGTCATGGTCTTGGGCACGGCGACCGGGACGCCCCGGGGTCCGAAGACCGCCTTGATCGCTTCTGCCTCTACCTGGTCCAGCTCGGGCTCCCCCACCGCGTCGGCGAAGACGACGTCGATGTCCGCGGCGTCCATGCCGGCGTCGCCCAGCGCCATCTCGACAGCTCGCTGCAGGCCGGGCGGGCGGCCCGGCGTGCGCGGGTCGAAGGTGGAGGCGTATCCGGCGATCTCGCCGTAGATGTTGGTGCCGGGCCGCTTCTTCGCGCTCTCCGGTGTCTCCAGCACCATGATCGCGCCGCCCTCGCCGGGCACATAGCCGCCCGCGCGCTCGTCGAAGGGCAGGTAGGCCCGCTGCGGGTCGGAGCTGCGGCTGATCCGGCCGGTGGCCTGGTGGGCGACCCAGGCCCACGGGCACAGCGTGCTGTCGATCCCGCCGGTGAGCATGAGGTTGGCGCCGTCCCGCAGCTGCCGCCGGGCGTGCCCGATCGCGTCGATCCCGCCGGCCTGCTCGGTGATCACCACGGCGCCGGGCCCGTGCATCTTGTGCCGGATGGATATCTGACCCGTGTTGACCGCGTAGAACCACGCGAACGACTGGTAGGCGCTGACGTACTCCGGACCCTGGTGGTGCAGCTTGGCCAGCTCGCGCTGGCCGAACTCGTACCCGCCGCCGGAGGCCGCCGTGACCACGCCCATCTCGTCGGTGGGCACGTCGCCGCCCCGCACCCCGGCCTGGCGCAGCGCCCAGTCGGTGGCCACCAGCGACAACCGGGTGATGTGGTCGGACTGCGGCAGGATCCGGTCCTGCAGGTGCCGGTCGGGCGCGAAGTCGGGTATCTCGCCGCCGAGTTTGTGCCGGTACTTCGAGATGTCGAACTTGGTCACCCGGCGGATGCCGGACTGGCCGGCCATCAGCGCGCGCCAGTACGCGGTCGGGCCCAGCCCGTTGGGCGCCGCGATGCCGATTCCGGTCACCACTGCTCGCCTGGTCATCGCTTCGCTCCTCGTACGTTTCGCAGGATCATCGCGCTCTGGAACCCACCGAAGCCGCTGCCGACGGTCAGCACGGTGTTGAGCCGCTTCTCACGGGCCACGTTGGGCACGTAGTCCAGGTCGCACTGCGGGTCGGGTTCGTTGAGGTTGGCCGTCGGCGGGATCAGTCCCTCGCGCATGGCGAGCAGGCAGCCGGCGATCTCCAGCGAGCCGATCGCCCCCAGCGAGTGACCGATCATCGATTTGAAGCCGCTGATCGGCGTGGTGTAGGCGTCCTCGCCGAGGCTGCGCTTGAAGGCGCCGGTCTCGTGCAGGTCGTTCTGCTTGGTGCCCGAGCCGTGCGCGTTGATGTAGTCGATGTAGGGGGGCAGGACCCGTGCCTGGTCCATCGCCACCTCGATGGCGGAGGCCATGTCCTTGCCCTCGGCCTCCAGACCGGTCATGTGGTACGCGTTGCAACGCGAGGCGTATCCGGCGACCTCGCCGTAGATCTGCGCGCCGCGGGCCCGTGCGTGTTCGAGCTCCTCGATGACGAGGATCGCGCAGCCCTCGGCGAGCACCAGGCCGTCCCGCGTCTTGTCGAAGGGGCGGCAGGCGTGCTCGGGGTCGTCGTTGCGGGTGGAGCTCGCGCGCAGCACGTCGAAGCAGACCACCGTGATCGGCGACAGCGGGGCCTCCGTGCCCCCGCTGATGACGACATCGGCGCTGCCTTCCTCGATCAGCCGGGCCGCGTAGCCCACCGAGTCGATGCCGGAGGTGCAGCCGGTCGAGACCAGGGTGACCGGTCCTTCCGCGCCCGTGTCCGTGGCGAGTTCGGCCGCCATCGAGCTGGGGTTCACGTAGTCGTACAGATGGGGGACGGTGTAGCCCTGGTCGACCTCCCAGAGCCGGCCGCCGTCACTGCCGATGGTGAACTCCCGCTCCAGACTGGTGGTGCAGCCGACCGCGGAGCCGAGGGCGACGCCGATCCGGGTCGGGTCCAGCGCGTCGAACTCCAGACCCGCGTCCGTGACCGCTTCCCGGCCCGCGACCACCGCGAACTGCGCGGCGCGGTCCAGGCGGCGCACGTCCTGCGGGGTCAGACCCGACTTCGTCGGATTGAAGTCGACCTCCCCCGCCATGCGGGAGCGGTAGGGCGAGGGATCGAAGTGGGAGATCGCCCGGGTCGCCGTCCTGCCCTCGGCAAGTAGGCTCCAATATTCCTTGACACCTATGGCACCTGGCGAAATGACGCCGAGCCCAGTGATCACAGCGCGACGGGACACCGATGGCCTCCTGGATCAGTGTGGGTTGATTTGTGTGACAATGCGCCGCCTGGCTCGTGACTGACTTGACAATCACCGCACCGGCGCGGCGGAGACCTCACGGGCTCGCTTCTCGGCCGCCTGGTGCGCCATGGCGAGGGACTTCTCGGCGAGCGGCACGAGATCGGCCATCCCGGGCACCCGCGGGGCCAGCGAGAGCTGGGCGGCGATGACCTCGATCCGCAGGCCGAGACCGGTACCGAACACGGTCTCCAGGTACGGGCCGCAGTGGTTGGCCTTCTCCATGGGGCTACCCGGTGTGTACCCGCCGCCGTAGCTGGCGACGACGGTCGCGGGGCGGCCGGCCAGCGGGCCGGGGGTGCCGTCGAAGGTGATCGTGCGGTCGTTGACCAGGACCTGGTCGAGCCACGCCTTGAGCGTGGAGGGGATGGACCAGTTGTACATCGGGGTGCTCACCAGCAGCGTGTCGGCGGCCAGCAGTTCCTCGACGAGTTCGTCGCGCAGCAGCATGGCGGCGCGCTGGCGTTCGTCGTGCGCGGCCGGCGGGGTGAAGCCGGCGGTGACCCCTGCCTCGGTGAGCGGCGGCACGGGCACGGCGCCCAGGTCCCGGTAGGTGACGACGCCGTCCGGGTTCTCCTCCTGCCACGCCCGGCGGAAGGTCTTGGCCAGTTCCCTGGAGACCGAACCCTGGGACATGGCGGAGGAGTCGATGTGCAGCAAGTGCGGCATGGCTGTCTCCCGAAAGGTCTGCGGACCGTGGCATGGGCCCGTTCACGCCACGGTCGGTCAGCTCGCTCGTGTCGCGGCGGACCCCGCCTCAAGCGGCGCCCGCGCCCCGGCATGCGTCAGGGGCGGGATGCCCACGGCATTCCCACCCCTGTGCTCCGGTGTTCTCCGGTGTTCTCGGACGCTGCGCGCTCCTACGGGACGAGCGCGGTCAGCAGCACCGACTGGTCGCCCTCGATGCTCCGCACGCCCTGGTAGACCAGGCCCGCCTGCTCGAACAGCGCGGCGAACTGGTCGACGCTGCGCCGTTTCCCGCCGCCCATGAGCACCATCAGCAGATCCACGGCGGTGCAGATCTCCTCGAACGGGCTGTCGCCGCCCAGCAGCATGTCGACGACCACCACACGGGCGCCCGAGGCCGCGGCCCGCGCGGTGTTCCGCAGGATCTTGACGACGGTGTCGTCGTCCCACATGTACATCATGTGCTTGTACAGATAGGTGTCCGCGCCACCGGGCACGGACTCGCGGCAGTCCCCGGCGAGCAGTTCGACGCGTTCGGCCAGGGCACCGCCCGCCCGCAGCTGTCCGTCGACGCTGGGCAGCACCTGCTCCAGCTCGAGCAGCACACCGCGGATGCCGGGGTGCGCCTCCAGCAGCCCCAGCAGCAGCTGCCCCTGGCCGCCGCCCACGTCCATGACCGTCTCGCCGGGGCTCGGGGCCAGCGCGGCCACCAGGGCGGGGGCGTTGTTGAGCAGGATGGTGTTGGCGGTCATCGCCCGGTTGAAGATCGCGCCGGCCTCGGGGTCGTCGTTGACGAAGTAGCTCTGCGCCTGGGTGCCGAAGACCTTGGGGAAGGCCGCCTCGCCGGTGCGCACGGCCTCCGCGGTGTGGTGCAGCACCGAGACCGGGACGTGCAGCCACCCGAAGCGGATGACATCGGGGGCGCCCCAGGGCGAGTCCTGACGGATCATCCGCGACAGCTCGGTGTGGCGGAACCGGCCGTCCTCGACGGCCTCGAAGAACCCCTGGCAGGACAGTGCGCGCAGCAGCCGCCCGAGCGCGTCCGGGTCCGCGCCGACGGTCTTCGCCAGCTCCTCGGCGCCGAGCGGCTCGTCGTCCAGCGCGTCGGCCACCTTCAGGTCGATGGCCGCCTGGACGAACTGCAGGGCCGCGAAGCCCATGCCGATCTGGTAGAGCTTCACCCGGGCTTCCAGGGAGGGAAGTGCGGCAGTGGTCATGGCTCTCTCTGCTCCAATCGTGCCGGTCGTTGGCTCGGGTCAGCCGTGCTGTGCCATGAGCCGGGCGTAGTAGCGGCCGGGATCGGGCACGTCGTGGCGGATGATCCGGGACCTGGCGCGCAGTCCCTCCTCGGTGCGCACCAGCTCGTCGGTGACGACACAGCTCGGTTCGAAGGTCACGGCACCGTCCTCGTCGGTGACGCTGACCAGACAGGCGGCGGTGACCCGTATCGAGCCGTCCGGCTGCGGATCGGCGCGGCGGTTCTCGAACCAGTGCCGGATGGTGCTGGTCCCGTAGCGGGGGATGTTGCCGCGCATGCCCTCCAGCAGCGCCCCGCGGCTCTGCAGCTGCCACCCGCCCTGGTAGCCGAAGACGCAGTCCTCCGTGAAGGTCTGCGCGAAGGCCTCGAAGTCGCGCTCCTCCAGCAGCGGCATCTGGTGGGCGTAGAAGGCGGCGATCTCGGACGACAGGTCCGAGTTCTGCTCAGTATGCTGCTCCGAGTGCTGCAGCGTCTGCGACACGGTGCACCCCTTTCGACGGTCCGGTGGTTCGCGGGAACGGCACCGTGCACCCTTGCGATCCAGAGTGGCTGGAGTGTGGGTGAAACGCCGGCGGCGAGAGCTCCAGCCGGGCGCGACCTCCCTTCGAGAGCGATCTCCCACCCTCGGCACAGCACAGGCACCGATCCCTCGCACAAGGAGCTGACGACATGCCCGACGGGACGCCGACGAAGAGCCATGAGGTACGGCTCGTCTCCTATCCGGACGGCGAGCTCTCCCTCGACCACTTCGAGGTCGCCGTGACCGAGCTGGCCGAGCCGGAGCCGGGTCAGGTGGTGGTCCGCAACGAGTGGATGTCGCTCGGCACGGTCTACCGCGACCAGATGCAGTCCGCGCTGGACATCCCGATCCCCGTCTTCCAGCTCGGCCAGGCCATGTGGGGCCGCACGGTCGGCACCGTGGTGAAGTCCGCGAGCCCCGATCTCGCCGTGGGCGACCTGGTCGAGCACTTCAGCGGCTGGCGCGACTACGCCCTGGGGTACGCCGGTCAGTTCTTCAAGCGGGACCCCGGTCAGCTGCCCGGGAGCGAGTACTTCCTCTCCAACGGGCCCACGGCCTGGCGCGGGCTGGCGGAGATCGCCCAGGTGCGCGAGGGTGACGTGGTGTTCGTCTCCGGCGCCACCTCCGGCGTCGGCTGCCTCGCCGCCCACATAGCCAAGGCGCTCGGCGCGGCGAAGGTCATCGGCAGCACCGGCTCCCGGAAGAAGATCGACTTCCTGCTCCAGGAGGCCGGGTACGACGCCGCGTTCGACTACCACGACGGCCCGGTCGTGGACCGGCTGCGCGAGCTGGCCCCCGACGGGATCACGGTCTTCTTCGACAACGTCGGCGGCGAGCAGTTCGAGGCGGCGGTCCAGGCGGCCGCCCCCGGCGCCCGGTTCGCGCTCTGCGGCTCGCTGGCCGCGCAGCACGGCGAGGACGCCCGCCCCCGTCTGGACCTGCAGAGCCTCATTCCGCGCGAGCTGTCCTTCCAGGGCTTCGCCACCCTGCACACACCGCAGCAGATCGAGGACTGGAACGCGCAGTTCGGCACGTGGCTCGCCGAGGGCCGGATCACCTTCCCGCACACGGTGGTGGAGGGCGGAGTCGCCGCGCTGCCGCAGGCCATGATCGACCTGCTGAACGGCCGGCTCTCCGGCACCGCGCTGGTGAGGTTGTCCTGAGCATGAGTACCACCGGAGGCCCGGTCCTGAGCACACGGGCGCTCAACCGCGCACTGATCCACCGCCAGTTGCTCGCCCAGCGGTCCGCGCTGTCGCCCGCACAGGCCATCGCCCACCTGGCCGGCCTGCAGGCCCAGGCCCCCAACCCGCCCTACATCGGCTTGTGGACACGGCTCACGGACTTCGCGGTCGAGGACCTGGCGGTCCTGGTCCGTGAGCGGAAGGTGGTGCGCATCGCCCTGATGCGCTCCACCATCCACCTCGTCACCGACGACGACTGCCTCGCCCTGCGTCCGCTCCTGGCCGAGATGCTGGCCCGCACGGTCAAGGGGCAGTTCGGCCGGCAGGTCGCGGGCCTGGACACCGAGGAGATCGCCAAGCTGGGCACCGAGCTGGCCGAGGAGCGCACGCTCACCTTCGCCGAGCTGGGTGCGCTCATGGCGGAGCGCTGGGCGGGCTACGACGCCAACGCGCTGGCCCAGACCGTGCGCAACCTGGTACCGCTGGTCCAGGTCCCGCCGCGCGGGCTCTGGGGCCACAGCGGGCAGGCCGCCCACACCACCGCCGAGCGCTGGCTGGGCCGCCCGCTCGACCCGGACGCCTCCATCGACACCTACGTACGGCGCTACCTGGCCGCGTTCGGTCCGGCGAGCGTCAAGGACATGCAGAAGTGGTCCGGTCTGACCCGGCTGCGGGACGCGTTCACCCGGCTCGGGCCGGCGCTGCGCACCTACCGGGACGAGACCGGGACCGTGCTGTACGACCTCGCCGGGACGCAGCTCCCGGACGCGGCCGAGGAGTTGCCCGCCCGGTACCTGCCGGAGTTCGACAACATCCTGCTCTCGCACGCCGACCGGGAACGGATCATGGCGCCGGAGTACCGCGCCCGGGTCTTCACCAACAACGGCATCATCCGCTCCACCTTCCTGATCGACGGCTTCGTACGGGGCCTCTGGCGGATCGACCGCGTCAAGGAGGCCGCCACCCTGGTCGTCCAGCCCTTCGCTCCCCTGGCGCGCCGGGACGTCGTCGAACTGACCGAGGAGGGGGAGCGGCTGCTGAGCTTCGCCGCGTCCCCCGCCGAGCGCCACGACATCCGGTTCGAGCCGGTCGGCTGACACCCCGCGCGTCCACCACCTGAGGAGGTCATTGCCATGACTGTCGCCGCCCTCTCCGCCCGCGAACTGTCGGCGGCGGCCGACGAGCTCGCCGGCCTCGCGGCCGAGCGCGCCGCGGCCGCCGACACCGCCGGGCGTCTGTCCCCGGACGTCGTCACCGCCCTGCGCGCGAGCGGATTCGCCCGGCACTTCGTCTCCGCGCGCTGGGGCGGCACCGAGGGGACGGTCGCCGACCTCGTGCAGGGCGTCCTGCGGGTGTCGGCGTCCTGCGCCGCCACCGGTTGGTGCGTCGCGCTGCTGGCCGCGTCCTCCCGCTATGCCGCGCATCTGCCCGAGCAGGGGCACGAGAAGCTGTGGGGCTCCGGTGCCGACGCCCTCATCGCCACCGGCCTGGTGCCGACGGGCACGGCCGAGCGGGCCGAGAACGGCTACCGGCTCTCCGGCCGCTGGCAGTACATCAGCGGTGTGGACTTCGCGGACTGGGTGCTGCTGTGCGCGAACGTGCCCGAGGAGGACGCCAAACCGCGCTTCTTCGCCCTGCCCAAGGGCACCTTCGGCGTGGTGGAGTCCTGGGACTGCGTCGGTATGCGGGCCACCGGCAGCCACACCGTGGTGGTCGACGACGTCTTCGTGCCGGCCCATCTGTCCTTCGCCCGCGGCGAGATGGAGAGCGGCGCCAACAGCTGGTCCCGGCTGCCGGGTCACAACATCCCCTTCCAGGCGATCGGGGCCACGACCTTCGCCGCCCCCGCCGTGGGCGCCGCGGAGGGCGCGCTGGCGGCGGCCGTCCGCGTGCTGAAGGGCAAGCGGATGACCGACGCGGTCCAGATCGATCTGGTCCGGGCCGCGGCGCGGATCGACTCGGCGCGCCATCTGGTCGAGCAGAACGCCGCCGTGATCGACAGCCGCGCTTTCACGCCAAACTTTTTGGCACGCAATCAGCGGAATGCCTCATTCGCCGGCGAACAGGCGGCCGAGGCCGTGACGGCGCTGGTGCGCGTGGCCGGCACCGCCGGCCTGAGCGACTCGGGTGACCTGCAACGCTTCTGGCGTGATGTCACCACGGCCACCAGTCATGTGGCACTGCGCTACGACATCACCCGGGCCGCGGCGAACTACAGTGCGGCACTTATCGAACAAGCCATCTGACGAAAGTTACGTACACGGCCAGATTCCGATGCTTGAATGACCGCGTGATCAGAGTCTTGCTGGCTGAGGATCTCCATATGCTGCGCAGGGCACTTGTCTCCCTGCTGAGCCTTGAAGAGGACATAGAGGTTGTCGCGGAGCTGTCGAACGGCTCGGACGTCGTGGCGCGCGCCCAGGCGTGCCGCCCCGACGTGGCGGTGCTGGACATCGACCTGCCGGGCACGGACGGGATCACCGTGGCGTCCGCGCTGTACACCACGCTCCCCGAGTGCCGGACGCTGATCCTCACCGGCCTCGGGCAGCCCGGCCACCTGCGCCGGGCGGTGGCGGCCCACGCCCACGGCTTCCTGCCCAAGGACGCCGAGCCGGAGCGCCTGACCGCCGCGATCCGGGCCATCGCCAAGGGCGAGCGCGCGTTCGACGCGACACTCGCCCTCGCCGCGCTGGAGACCGAGCCCGGCACGCTCACCTCCCGCGAGGTCGAGGTCCTGCGGCTGGCGGCCCAGGGCGAGGAGGCCGCCCAGATAGCCAGGAAACTCCACCTCGCCACCGGCACGGTACGCAACTATCTGACCACCGCGGTCACCAAACTGGGCGCCCGCAACCGCGTGGACGCCATCAGGATCGCCCGCGAATCAGGCTGGCTGTGACCCGCCTCGGGGAGCACCCCGTCCAGGCCCTGAAGTTCGGATCATCCCGGCGCCGCACCTCACGGCCGGCCTGATCCGAACGACAGGGTCTGGGACGCGTCTGATGATTGATCTTGTGGCAGGGCGAGGCGAGTTGACGGATGTGGCGTGGGAGCGGATCGAACCGCTGCTGCCAGGCTTGGATGGTCGGGGTCGGCCGTGGCGGGATCACCGGCAGGTGGTCAACGGGGTGCTGTGGCGGCTGCGGACAGGTGCTCCGTGGCGTGACCTGCCCGAGCGTTATGGGCCCTGACAGACGGTCTACGAACGGTTCGCCCGCTGGGAGTCGACGGGACCTGGGCCAGGCTGCTGGAGCACGTCCAGGTCCACGACGCCGCGGTGAGCCGGGTCGAGTGGGCGGTCTCGGTGGACTCCACCATCAATCGCGCCCACCAGCACGCCGCCGGCGCCCGCAGAAAGGGGACCCCGACAGGGACAAACTGGAGGATCCGGAACGCTCGGCGGCTCGGCAGGCCCTCGGCCGGTCCCGGGGAGGACTGACGACCAAGGTGCACCTTTCGGCCGACGGCCGCGGCCTGCCACTGTCAATCGTGCTCACACCCGGCAACGTCAACGACTCCCACATGTTCGAGACGGTCATGAACGCTATCCGAGTCCCCCGAGTCGGGCGTGGACGGCCCCGCATCCGCCCCGAACGGGTCTTGGCGGATAAGGCCGTATTCGTCCCGGGCGATCCGCGCCTGGTGCAGGCGGCACGGCGTCGCCGCCACGATCCCCGAGCGGGCCGACCAGGCGCCAACCGGCGTTGGCGAGGCTCGCATGGCGGCCGCCCTCCGGCCATCGACCAGCAGGGGTACAAGGATCGCAACGTAGTCGAGCGCTGCTTCAATCGCCTCAAGCAGTTCCGCGCCATTGCGACCCGCTTCGACAAGCTCGCCGCCCGCTACCGGGCTGGGCTGCACCTGGCCTCGCTCATCCTGTGGCTCCGCGTCCTGCCGTCCTGGCGACGGAGTGTGGGCTACTTGGGATCAACCACGAAGGCAGTGGGCGGGATTCCATGCGCCGCGAGCCGCGACATGAGCTCCACCTCCTGTTGCTGTGTGACGGCGACCCACAGAGCGGTCCCCGTGTCGCTGGCGCTGAAGACCAGCTGGCCCTCACGCCAGCCTTCGGCGTGGATCGTGTGAGGCGCCAAGGCCAATAGAACCTCGAACTGCGGGTCATCGTGAACATCGACGTCGATCCCCATTCCGGGATCGTCCTTGACAGAGCGCGCTCCACGGACTACCGCGTCCCGGCCCATGGACAGTGCACGTTCGTAGAAGGACACCACCTCTTGCGGCCATGCAGCGTCGCTATAGGCATCGATGTGTGCCGTCTCGATGCTGGACCGCAGGACAAGAAGCGCCTCATGGTGAGCACGCGCGAGCTCTGCTGGCTCCAGAGAATCTCCGAGGAGCAGTGCACGACGCGGGCCATCGTCTTGATTGATCACGCGGGTGAGCCTCTCACGAGCGACCGAACCCCAGGTCACAGGGTGAGACGCACGATCGTCCTGATCATTTGTCAGACACGGCCCAGGACATCAGGAGCGTACGGTCGCCGGTGTCGCCCCGACGCCGTCCAGCGGGATCTCCAGGCGGAGTTCGAACCAGCCGTTGCCGGCATGGCCGACCGTGAGGTGACCGCCGAGGCGTTTGACGCGGAAGGTCAGGTTGTCGATGCCGCTGCCGCCCTCGCGCGACGAGCGCTGAGCCGGCACGGTGCGGACCACGCCGTCGTTGGCCAGCCGGAACCAGACCGCGTCGCCCCGGCACCCGGTCTCGATCTCGCACCGCCTGACCTCGCTGTGGCGCAGGATGTTGGTCAGCCCCTCGCGGAACACGGTGGCCAGTACGGTGTCCACCTCGGTCGGCAGCGTCTCGTACGCCACGTTGACCTTCGCCTGCACACCGAGCACCGCGAGCATGGCCTGGGCGTCGCACACCTCGGTGCGCAGGGACATCTTCCGGTAGCCGTGGGCGACGGCGCGGACGTCGGCGAGCGCCTGCCGGGAGATGTCGAGGACCTCGGAGATCTCCTGCCGGGCCTGGTCGGCGGCCGTCGGTGTCAACCGGTAGGCGAGTTCACACTTGAGGGTGATCGTCGACAGGCTGTAGCCGAGCAGGTCGTGCAGATCCCGGGCGAACCGCAACCGCTCCTGGGTGACCGCGAACTGGGCCAGCTCGGCACGGGACCGGTGCACCTCGGAGACCAGGTCGGTGAGCCGGGACAACGCGAAGACGACGAGCCCCGTCAGGATGGTGGACACGGTGGTGTAGGAAACGTCCCGCCAGCCGAGCCCGATGCCGAACTGCAGCATGTCCGTGCTCAGGATGACGACACCGAACGCCACCCAGCCCTGTCGCGGATCGCGCAGCACCAGCAGCGCCGATCCCGCCAGCAGTCCGGGCAACGGCAGCCAGGCCTGCCCGAACTGCACGAAGGGCACATAGCTCAGCAGCACCTGAAGGAGCAGCAGGACCCACGCATGACGGCCCAGCCGCGCCCCCAGCCGAGGGGCCAGCCTGGGCAGCAGCCGCGGGAACGAGATACAGAACTGCAGCGCCAGCACTACCGCGAGCAGCCCCAGCGCCTCGGCCAGCAGGCCCGGTGGATGGTTGGCGGCCAGCAGATAGGTGACCGCCACGAAGCCGAAGGCCAGAAGGATGACCGTGGTGATCGCCGCGGCGATCCTGGGTGCGAGTTGCTCGGCCGTTTCCTCTGTCTCGCCGGCCGGTAGGACATTGGGTTCCATAGATTCCATGCCGTCTCGACCGCTCCCCCGACGCGAGTCCCAGCTGGTGAAGGCGCACGATACCAGCCTTGTGACAGCCCCTCAATTCCCTCAACTCCCGCGTTTTGGACACGAGATCACCATGTCTCCTACACTCGCCTCCACCTTCCAGTCCAGGCCGACGGCCCGCTGGAAGGCGTCCGCGTCGGCGACGGGCAGGATCCGGGTCCGCAGTCCCATGGCCCGCGCCACCAGCGCCATTGTCTGCTGGAGCGCTCCCACGTCCTTGAGGATGTTGCTGTAGGCCGTACCGCTGAACTTGTACGCGGCGCGCGGAAAGCGGGCGGAGATGGCGACCAGCACGGACTCCGCCGCGGTCGGCTCCGGGCCCTCGCACCGCGCCGCGCTCGCCAGGCCGGCCGCGGCGCCGGGGTCGCCGGTCATCCGCTCCAGGCAGTGGTCGAGCGGGTCGTAGTGGTAGGCGCCCGTGGGCAGGCAGGTGGCCTCCTCGTCGGCCAGGACGTACACCTCCAGCGCGTAACTGTCGTCGACACTGGGGTACGGGCGCTCGCTCGTCGGGTAGTCGACCGGATCGAAGCCGGCCGGCGGCAGCAGGGCGCGGATCCGGGCCGCCCGGTACAGCAGCGTGCCGAGCCGGTCGAGCGTCAGCTCGCCGTCCCCGATGACCGGCCCGGTGCCGGGTTCCAGGACCGAGGTGAGGGGCGGGTCGGTGGCCGCCAGCCGGTCGAGGTCGGGCCGGGCGAGCGCGATCCGGTGCGCGGGGCGGGCCGGGTCCGCCGGGGCCGGCGGCTTGACCACCGGCGGCGGGGGCATCCGGCCGACCTGGGCGAAGGCGGCTCCGCGCGGCCGGCCGGGGCGCTCGCGCCGGCTGCCGGAGTGCACCAGCAGCTCGTCCGGGGACCAGCCCGTCAGTGCCGGATCGCGGTCCTCCGCGAAGGAGGGCTCGGCCGCCTCGTCCGCGACCACCAGGACCCCGGCGGCGACCAGATACGCCCGGACCGCCTCCACCACAGGGGTGTGGGGCGCGTCGAAGTCGTCCGCCGTGCCGTCGATACGGCCCAGCATCCCCATGACGCCGGGGTGGTGCAGGTCCACCTTGTGGTCGACGAGAGAGGACTCTATGTACAGGCCGCCCGGGCCGTAACGGATCACGGCGAAACGCGAGAGTCTGCAGATCCGGCCCAGCAGCGGCTTCAGCCTGGTGAGCCGGGCCCGCGCCGAGACCGGGACCACCGAGAGCAGCGGCACCGCGCCGATGGCGAGGGTGCGCACGATCAGGTGCTGGAACGGCCGGAGTTCGTCCAGCAGCTCCTCGGCGCGGCCGGGCGCGCCGGACGGCGAGGCCAGGATGTTGCGGATGGCCACCGGCCCGAGCAGCATCCGGCGCAGGGCCTCGCGCAGACCGGCGCTGGGCTCCTTGATCCGGAGATCCTCCCAGGGCGTCTCCAGCAGGATGGTGTCCTGGTGATCGGTGCCCAGATCAACAACGACGTCCTGCCGCAGGGACCAGAGATTGACCAATTCGGGGGCGAGACTGTCAAGGTGCACGGTTAATCCAAGGTGGGGGGATGATCAGAGGGGCAATCGCAGGGGGGTCACAGGAACGGTCACAGGAACAGCGGGACCGGGTTGAGGTGCTCGTAGCGGGTCGGTTCGGTCAGGTCGCCCATGCGCACCGGAACGTCGTAGAGACGGCCGGGGGCGAACCGGGCCCAGTGGGGGCGGAGCCCGGGGACGATGACGCGGGCCACCGGCAGCCCGACGTCGGGACGGGTCTGGTCGAGCACGAGCAGTTCCAGTCCGGCCCGGCGGACGATCTGCTCCGCCAGGGCGACGTCCTCCCGCAGATCGGCATGGGCCCGGTACGGATGGGTGTCCGGGGCCGTCGCGGGACGGTCCGGATCGGGCAGCAGATAAGGGAGTTCGGCGGCCCGGGCGGTGCGCATCCAGCGCAGCACCTCGGCATCGCCGGTCCCGTAACCGCTGCCGTCGCCACCCGCCTCCACGACATACGGGAGCATCTGGTTCAGTTCCGTGAGGGCGCGGTGCAGCGCGATCCGGGGATCGAAGTGGGCGCCGAAGCCGAGGGTGATGTCCTCCTCGGCCTTGTCCGTACGGCGCGACAGCGCGACGACCGTGGGGATGCCGAGATCGGCGGTGAGGTCGAGGGCCCACACCTCACGGTGGAGGGAGGTGTGCACCGTACGCAGTTCGGCGATCCAGGGATCCTCGAAGGAGCCGAGGTCAACCCCGGGCCGGCGCAGCCGGTTGTACCACCACAGGGCTACGGCGTCCCGCTCGACCAGTTCCAGGAACCCCTGGAGCACCGCGTCCTCGAGACTGGCGCCCGCGGCCACGCCGTTGGAGGTGGCGAGGCAGTACGGACGGCCCGCGAGGTGGGAGGCGCCGAAGTAGAGGAGTGCCGTGGGCAGCAGCCGGCGCCGCTGCGCGGTGAGCGACCACACCGGGGTCCACTCGATCTCCCGGTCCTCGTCGAAGGGTTCGCAGACCTGCTGGAACGAGCCGTGCTCGGCGTTCCAGCGCCCGCGGTCGGTGAACTGCTCGGCGGCGAAGAGCTGGACGGTGTCGGGGTGGACGGCCTGCCCGCCGAGCGAACGGCAGCTGGCGCGCAGCATCGGCTCGTCGCCCTGGAGGTGGCCGCAGTGCCGCTCCAGCGCCTCGGCCAGCGCGCTCACCCGCGCCCGCAGCGGGGTGCTGCCCTTGCCCGCGCTGGTGGCACGCAGTCCGGTGCGCCAGCAGCGCGGGTCCTGGTGGGCCAGGGCCAGGTTGTGCCCGGCGTGGAACACGTTGAGGAAGGCCGGGCCGCGCGGGTCGCGGCGGATCTCCCGGATCAGACCGGTGAGCGGGTCCACGTGGTGGCCGTAGCGCCGGAGCATCTCCTCCGGACACAGCGCCCGGTGCCCGCCGCCGTCGCTGTCCGCCTTGGGCCGGGATGTCAGCACCACGGGTGCCTCGACCTGGGCGGCCACCAGACCGGGGTCACCGCAGTCGGGGCACTGCGGACGCCGCCGTACCGGATGATGACTGCCCGTCAGCAGCAACCCGTTCAGGGTCCACAGTGCCTCCTGGCCCGGGTGACGGTGCCCGGCCAGCCACTTGACCGCCTCCAGCACCGCCAGATGGAGCCCGGCGAGCAGGCTCGCCGGCACCGCGCAGGGGCGGCGGGGCAGCGGGCCGGAGCGGCCCAGCCCCTGCTGGAGGCGGTACTCGACCGGGCGGCTGCGCCACAGCCGTTCGGCCAGGCAGGACCAGCACGGGCCGTCCGGCACGCCGAGGAACGGGCCGATCCAGGTCTCGGTGCCGTGGAGCTGGATCGGCAGCCAGCAGCGTCCGGTCTCCCGGTACTCCTGGTCGAGTTCACGCAGCCGGGGATCGAGGTAGTCGTCGCAGGCCACCATGACCAGCTCGGCGTCGGCCGCCGGCCCGGTGCGCAGACCGGCCGCCACGACGGCGGCGCGCAGTGCCTCGGGGCCGACACCCCCCACCGCCAGGGTGTGCACGGTGGCCGCGGAGCGGACGGCGGCGCCACCGAGACCGGCGGCGTCCCAGTACGCGCGCTCCGCGGCGTTGTCGGCCTGCCGCGCGGGCAGTTCGGCCAGCAGGTCGGCTTCGGAGAGACGGTCGAGCAGCCGCAGCGTTCGCTCGACCGGCAGCCGGCCGGCCGCCTCCTCAAGGATGGCGTCGCGCGACCTGACTCCGTCCAGGAGTCCCGCGAGGTGGCAGATCTCCTCACCGTGCAAGGTGGTGACGCGTCGCCCGGACACCAGGTAGACGGCTTCCCCGGGGACGATCTGGACCGTCAGGTGCTCCTTGAAGCCCAGGCGGAGCTGCTCCGAAGCCGACCGGATCACCGTCAGGCCCCGGCGCGGTCCGTGGTGGCGGGCTCCGCCGCCTCCGCCCAGCACACGAAGGAATCGGTCGGCGCGGTCCACGGGCCGGCCGGGTTGTACTCCTCGATGAACAGGTCCTCGGACACCTGCTGTGCGGCCATGACTTTCCCCTTCTGTCGTCAGTGAACCGCATCGGGCGACGCGGTCGGTGTGACCGTGCGGGGCGCCGTCGTCCTGCCGGTTGGTGAATCCGTGGCGTCGGCGTCTGACCAGGAGTCTCGCCGAGAGGACAAAGGCCGGGGTAGTGCCGCATTCACCGGACGGGGTGACGAATTCATGATCGCTGGATGACGGGTTCAGCAGGCTTCACCCGCTGTGCGCCGATGGCCGTGCGGGCCACGGCCCACGGGATTGTGCTGCCCCGCGGGCCGCGGCCCGGCTCTTGCTGCGGTTCGCGACCGTTCAGGAGGTCTCCGCCGCGGCCTTCCACTCCGCGCCGGCCTGGTTCTCGCCGTGCGCCGCGTTCTTGCGGGGCAGCAGGAACGTCAGCACGAGGGTGAGGACCATGCCGCCGATGAACCAGCGCAACGAGTGGGCGAAGGTGTCGGCGAACGTCAGCGCGTTGGTGTGCTTGCCCGCGTCGGCGTAGACCGCCGCGGCCTTCTGGTTGCTGCTCAGCTCGGACGGGACCTTGGCGCAGCTCGGCGCCTGGACCGTCCAGTCCTTCTCCTTGGCCTGGTCGCTCGTGCACTGCACGAAGTAGTCCACGATCCGGTCCGCGCTCTGCCCCGTGACCGACACGGCGGACAGGTCCTTGCGCAGCTGCGACGCCGTGTCCCGGGCGTTGTCGGACGCGTTGCCGCCCAGGGCGCCGAAGAAGATGACGCTGACCAGGGCCGTGCCGATGGCGAACCCGAGCTGCTGGTTGGTGTTGACCAGGCCGGAGGCCGAGCCCGCGTCCTTCATCGGGGCCTCGCTGGTGGCCATGTCCGGGATCGGGGACATCACCATGCCGAAGCCGAGCCCGAAGAACGCCAGCGGGAGCGCCATCTGCCAGGTGGTGACGCCGCTGCCGTAGTGCTCGACCACCCAGATGTAGGAGCCGAGGCCCAGCAGCACCAGCACCGCGCCGAGCTGCAGCAGCTTGCGCCCCATCTTGGCGGCGAGCACGGCGTACGACAGCGCCGAGGTGATGAAGGTGGTGATGCAGAACGGCAGGCTGGTCAGACCGGCATGGATCGGGGTCCAGCCCAGGCCGACCTGCATGTACAGGCTCCAGGACAGGAAGAACACGCCCACGCCGATGTTGAACGCCAGCTGCACGCCGAGCGCGGAGGAGAAGCTGCGCAGCCGGAACAGGTTGAGCGCGACCAGCGGCGAGCCGTCCTTGCGGGTACGGGCCTGCTGCTGCCGTAGGAAGACGAACACCGCCACCGGCGTCAGCGCCAGCAGGACGAAGCCCCAGGCCGGCCAGCCCAGCTCGCGGCCCTGGATGAGCGGGAAGACGAGCAGGAACAGGGTGACCGCGGCGAGGATCGCGCCGATGATGTCCAGCCGGAGCGCCACCGGCGCCCTGGACTCGCTGATGCTGGTCTGTCCCACGATCAGACCGAACAGGCCGACCGGGACGTTGATCAGGAACACCAGCCGCCATTCCAGGTCGAACAGGTTCCACTCGACGAGCAGGCCGCCGAGGCTCAGCCCGGTGAGCGCGGCGAGGCCGGCGACCGTGCCGAACATGCCGAACGCCTTGGCGCGCTCCTCGGGCGGGAAGCTGACGTGGATGATGGCCAGGACCTGCGGCACCATGATCGAGGCGAAGCCGCCCTGGGCCAGCCGGGCCACGATCAGCATGCCCGGGTCGACGGACAGGGCGGCGGCGAGCGAGGCGAGGGTGAAGCCCGCCACGCCGATCTGGAAGATCCGCTTGCGGCCGTAGATGTCGCCGAGCCGACCGCCGAGGATCAGCAGGAGGGCGAAGGCGAGCTGGTAGCCGGCGGTGACCCACTGGATCTCCGCGTAGCCGGCGTCGAGATCGGTGCGGATGGAGGGGATGGCCACGTTCAGGATCGTGCTGTCGAGCATGTCCATGAACGCGGCTACGAGGATCACCGTCAGCGCGATCCAGCGCTTGGGATTGAGCTCTCCCTTCTGCTCTCCCGACGAAGTTGCTTCCAGAGCGGTCACGAGCTTCTCCTTCTATGGGGGGTGTGTGTACGGCGGGGGTCGGCGGTGTCAGAGCAGCACGTAGGGATGCGTGTCGCTCGGCGAATAGGGATGTGAGGCCACCTCCACCACCTGGGTGGGGCTGAGCGCCATGTAGCTGTGCACAAGGCGCGGGTGAACGGTGACCAGGTCCCCGGCGACCAGCACGGTGTCGACGCGCTGGCCGGTGTCGAGGTCGTAATATGCGGCCCTCAGTTCACCGGAGATCACGAACATCACCTCGGTCTTGTCGAGGTGATAGTGGTTGCCGCGGCAGGGTCCGCCCGGAAGGCAGTCCCAGTAGGCGGCGAACCGGTAGGTGTCGCCGTTGGCGAACCTCACGAGATCTCCGGCGGGAGAGGAGAGCCTGCCCGGGCCGTCGCCCGGTATGACGTCACGGAATTTCGCGACGCGCTCGCAGCGGAGTTTGTCGGTGACAGCGGAGTTCATAAGGCCCCTCTCGGATCTCCCAGCTCGGAACAGGGTGCTGTGCAGCGCTGGAAGCGGCCTCGTCCGCCGCTCGAACCTCGGCCACCAGACGGGCCACAGCCAGGGCCCGCTCCTGGTGCCGCTCGCGAAGACCGTGCTCGGCACGCGGACTGTGCCGGACGGCGTGCGAGAACGCGCGTACGGCCCCGAGGTACTGGTCGTCGGGGTGCAGGACCAGTTCCTCGGTGCCGTCCGGCCGCTCCAGGCGGATCACCGGGCGGTGGTCGGCGGGCGGCGCGTAGGCGCGCTCGACCCGGATCCGGCCCGCGCTCCCCCACAGCTCGTACCCCGACCGGTAGGCGTGCTCCATGCCGAACACCACCTGCGCGGTCACCCCGTCCGGTGTGGCCAGCAGGACCGCGCCGCCGGTGTCCACGCCGTGCTCGGGGTGCCGGCGCAGCCGCGCCCCGCAGACGGTGAGTGCGGGGCCGAGGAAGGAGCGGGCGGCGAGCAGCGGATTGACGGCGATGTCCAGCAGGGCGCCGCCGCCCAGGTCCGCGTCGTAGCGGATGTCCCCCGGCGGCGGCGCGGGAATGGCGAACTCCCCTGTGAAGCTGCGTAATGCACCGATGGCGCCGTCCGCGAGCAGGTCCCGGATCCGCCGGTGCAGGCGGTGGTGGGGAAACATGAAGTTCTCGGCGAGCACCAGGCCGCGCGCGGCGGCCAGCTCGAACAGCCGGTGGGTGGAGTCGACGTCGCCGGTCAGCGGCTTCTCGCCGAGGACGTGCTTGCCCGCCAGCAGCGCTCGTTCGATCCACTGGGCGTGCAGGGCCACCGGCAGCGGCACATAGACGGCCTCCACCTCCGGGTCGGCGAGCAGGCGTTCGTAGCCCGTCACGGCCGCACAGCCGTACTGGTCGGCCACCTCGCGGGCTCGGGTGCCGTCCCGGCTGGCCACGGCCACCACCCGGCTGCCGGGGTCCGCCGCGAAAGCGGGCAGCACCCGGCGGCGGGCGATGTCCGCACACCCGAGGACACCGATTCGGACCTGCTCCGAGCCCGCCAAGGGGGACTCCTTCATCACGGGCGCTCGCTCATCCCCAGTACGTCGCGCAGGAAGCGCCCGGTGTGGCCGTGCGGCTGCCCGGCCACCTGCTCGGGGGTGCCCGCGGCGACCAGCGCGCCGCCGCCGTCTCCGCCTTCCGGACCGATGTCCACCACCCAGTCCGCCGTCTTGATCAGGTCGAGGTTGTGCGAGACCGCGAGCACGGTGTGACCCTTGTCCACCAGGCTGTGCAGCACCGCCAGCAGCCGGTCGATGTCGCTGGAGTGCAGGCCGGTCGTCGGCTCGTCCAGCAGGTAGAGGGTGTGCGCGCCCGCCCTGCGCTGCAGCTCGTTGGCGAGCTTGACGCGCTGGGCCTCGCCGCCGGAGAGTGTGGTCGCGGACTGACCGAGGCGCAGGTAGCCCAGGCCGACCTCGTCGAGCACGCGCAGCGGGGCCTCGATCACGGATTCCCCGGCGAAGAACTCCAGCGCCTCCTCGATGGGCATCTCCAGCACCTCGGCGATGTTCTTGCCGCGGTAACGGATCTCCAGCGTCTCCGCGTTGTAGCGGGTGCCGTTGCAGGTCTCGCAGTGCAGGAAGACATCGGGCAGCAGCTGCATCTCGATCTTGATGGAGCCGTCGCCGGTGCAGGTCTCGCAGCGCCCGCCCGCCGAGTTGAAGGAGAACCGGCCCGGCTTGTAGCGGCGCTTCTTCGCCTCCGGGGTCTGGCAGAACACCTTGCGGATGCTGTCGAAGACGCCGGTGTACGTCGCCGGGGTCGACCGGCCCGAACGCCCGATCGGCGCCTGGTCCACCTTGATCACACGGTCGATGAGGCGCAGGCCCTCGATCCGGGTGTGGGCGCCCGGCGCCGGTGCGTCCCCGCCCAGCGCGCCCTCCACCGCCGGGTAGAGGATGTCGTCCACCAGCGTGGACTTGCCGGCCCCTGACACCCCGGTGACCGCGATGAAGGTGCCGAGCGGGAAGGAGACGTCGAACCCGGCGAGGTTGTTCTCCTTCGCGCCGTAGACGGTGATCCGGCGATCGGGCGCCGGAGGCCTTCGGCTCTCGGGCACCGCGATGCCGCGCGTCCCGCTCGTGTAGCCGCCCGTCGGCGAGTTCACGTCGCCGAGCAACTGCTCGACCGGGCCGCTGAACAGCAGTTCGCCGCCGTGCTCGCCGGCGGCGGGACCGAGCTCCACCACCCAGTCCGCGGCCTTGATCATCTGGTGGTCGTGCTCGACGATCAGCACCGTGTTGCCCTGGTCGCGCAGGTCCTGCAGGGTGGCCACCAGCTTCTCGATGTCCCTGGGGTGCAGACCGGTGGTCGGCTCGTCCAGGACGTACAGCAGGCCGAACATGTCGGTGCCGAGCAGGCCGGCCAGCCGGATGCGCTGCGACTCGCCACCGGACAGGGTGCGTGCCGGACGGTCCAGAGTGAGGTACTCCAGCCCCATCCGCGTCAGATGGCCGAGCCGCTGGACGATCTCCTCCAGCGCCTGGCCCACGGCGGCGCGCTCCCGCCCGGACACGTCCAGCTCCTGGAAGAAGCGCAGCGACACGGAGACCGGCAGCGCCGTCACCTCCGCGATGCCGCGCCCGGCCACCCGGACCGCGAGCTGCGCCGGGTTGAGCCTGCCGCCGCCGCACTCGCCGCAGGGGGCCGGCCGCATGTAGTTCTCCAGCTGGCCGAAGTTCTCACCGCCGGACTTGCGGTACCGCTCGTAGAGCCAGGGCACCACCCCGGTGAACACCACGTCCTTGACCGGGTCATTGGGCTTGTCGAACTTCCTGGCCCGGACCTTGATGTCGGTGCCGTGCAGCAGCTTGTGCCGCAGCTCCTCGGAGAGTTCCTCCCAGGGCGTGTTCTCGTCCTCGCCCTCCAGCTGCGCCACCGCCCGGGCCTTCATCCGCTCCGGTTCGGTGAACGTGGGCCGCCAGGGCGTGATCGCGCCCTCCACCAGGGAGCGGCTCGGATCGGCGACCAGGGTCGTGGGGTCCACCTCGAGACGGGTGCCGACGCCCTGGCAGGCGGTGCACTGGCCGAAGGGGAGGTTGAAGGAGAAGGCCCCGTTGGTCATCTCGGGCAGCGCGGTGTCGTGGCCCTGCGGACAGGCGTCCTCGCTCAGCTCGGTCCCGCACACGGTGCAGTGCGGGTGTCCGATCCGCGCGAACACCACCCGCAGCAGGTCGTACACCTCGGTGACCGTGCCCACCGTGGAGCGCGGGCTGCGGGACGCCGAGGAGCGCTGGTCGACCGCGACCGCCGAGCACAGGCCGCCGATGTGGTCCACGTCCGGCTTGTCCATCTGATGCATGAACTGCCGGGCGAAGGTCGACATGCTCTGCAGCTGGCGTCGCTGGCCCTCGGCATAGATGGTCGCGAAGGCCAGGGAGGACTTGCCCGATCCGGAGACGCCGGTGAACACCGTGAGGTTGCGGTGCGGCAGGTCCACGTCGACCCCGCGCAGATTGTGCTCGCGGGCGCCGCGTACCTGAAGTGTCTCCGGCAGCAGGTCTGCGCGGCTGTTCGTGTTGCTCAACGGGCTTCCTTCCCTACCGTCCCGGCCTGGCGCCGGCGAGGTCTTCGATGAGGGGCACCACGGCCGCCGGGGACGGCATGGCGGCCACCTCCGCGCGCAGCGCCTGGGCCTTGACCCGGTACGAGTCGTCCTCGAGCAGGGCCCGGCAGTTCTCCACGACGGCGTCCGGATCGATCGGCTGTTCCACCAGCTGGCGGGCGGAGCCGTACGCGGTGACGCGGCGGGCGCTGTCGTACTGTTCGGCGACGATCGGCTGCGGGACCAGGAGCTGCGGCAGCCCCGCCAGGATCGCCGCCATGGTGGAGCCGCCGCCGCAGTGATGAACCACCAGGTCACAGGAGGGCAGCACCGAGGCCAGCGGCAGGAACCCGGCGGCCAGCACCGCGTCGGGCAGCGGGCCCAGCTCGGGTACGACGTCGTCGGCGACCGCGACGAGCAGCTCCACCCCGAGTGCGGGCAGCGCGTTGACCAGGTCCCTGAGCACGCGGGCGCCGCCGGCCGCCGGGGCCACCGTGCCCAGCGTGAGCAGCAGCCGGGGGCGCGTGCGCTCGTCGAAGACCCAGGACGGCACGGTGGCCGGGGGGTCGTACTGGACGTAGCGCATCGGGACGCCGCGGGCGCCGCCGCTGGGCAGCAGCGAGGCCGGGCAGGGCTCCAGCGCCAGGTCAGGCTCGGGCAGGGCGCCCAGGCCCAGCTCGGCCAGCTCCGGCGTCAGCTCGTCGGCCCCCGACTTGTCCATCTCGCGGAAGTAGCCGAGGCCGACGCCGTGCTCGATCCAGGGGATGCCCTTCACCTGCGCGACGACGCCGGCCGCGTAGGTGTGCGGCTCGGCGAGGATGACGTCGGGCTTCCACTTCTCGGTGACATCGAGGAGGCCGGGCAGGGTGCGCGCCGCGAGCCTGCCGAAGCCGCGGCCGGCCTGCTCCAGCATCTGGGGCTCTTCACGCGCGAAGGCGATGGGGTTTCCCTCCCGGTCGTGGGCCATGACCTCGCGCATGTGCATCGGCCCGTACGTCGGGATGAAGGGCAGCCCGGATCCGTTGGCCATGGGGGCAAGGGTCTCCGGTGCGGCGACCAGCACCTCGTGACCTGCCGCGCGCAGTGCCCAGGCCAGCGGTACGACGGGACAGTAGAGCCCGTAGCTCGGGCCGGTGCTCACAAGAATCCTCATGGTGAACACCCAACCCGCCTCCACTTGAGCCCCACTTGAGCCGCCGCCACCAGCGCCGCTCTAGCCGCCTCTCGTAGCTTCGCGGGCCATGGAGATCGAGGAGATGGCCGTGCGGGACGCCTACCGCATCCGGCCGCGAATCCACAGCGACGAGCGGGGTGCGTTCTTCGAGTCCTTCCGGGACGGGGAGTTCACCCGGGTCACCGGCCATGTGTTCCGGCCGGTGCAGACCAACTTCTCCGTCAACCACCGCGCCGTGCTGCGCGGGATGCACGGGGTGAGTCTGCCGCCGGGCCAGGCCAAGTACGTCACCTGTGTCCGCGGCGCCGTGCTGGACGTCGTGCTGGACGTGCGCGTCGGCTCGCCGACCTTCGGCTCGCACGACGTCAATCTGCTGGAGCCCGGCAAGGGTACAGCCGTGTTCCTGCCCGACGGAATGGCGCACGGCTTCATCTCACTGACCGACGATTCCTGTGTGAGCTACGTGTTCGACACCCCGTACGTCCCGGGCACGCCCTTCGAGATCAACCCGTTCGACCCGGATCTGGGACTGCCCTGGCCCTTGACGGAGGAACCGGTGGTGGCGGAGAAGGACCTCCGGGCACCGGGCCTGTCCCGGGCCGCCGAACTCGGCATCCTGCCCCGCTACGAGGACTGCCTGGCGCACAGCGCGCGGCAGCGCACTGCTTTGCCCTCTGAATTCGTCTCGGAATTCGCCGGAGAAAAGGAGTAGTCATGTCGGTGAACGCCGCGGAATCCACGAGCGAGCGATCGACCTTTCCCTACAAGCGCAAGTGCCCCTTCTCCATGCCCCAGGAGTACGGGCCCATGATGGAGAAGGGGTCGGTGACCAAAGTCAGCCTCATCACCGGCCTGGAGGTCTGGGCGGTCACCGACTACCACCTGATCCGCCAGTTGCTGACCGACCCTCGGATCAGTTCCTCGCGCAAGCACGAGAACTTTCCCTTCTACTTCGAGGCCCCGCCGGAGTTCCGCACCGAGACCTCCTTCATCGGGTACGACGCTCCCGAGCACACCACCACCCGCCGCAAGGCCGCCGTCACCTTCACCAACCGCCGGGTGCAGCAGCTGCGCGAGAAGATCGCCGAGAACGTGGACCTCCGCCTCGACGCCCTGGAGGCCGCGGGCTCGCCGGCCGACCTGCACGAGCTGGTCTCGCTCCCGGTACCGATGTCGATGATCTGCGAGCTGCTCGGAGTGCCGTACGAGGACCACGAGTTCTTCGCCGCGCACGGCACCAACCTGCTCGGCGGCCACAGCAGCCCCGAACAGCGCCAGGCCGCGATGGTGGAGGTGGGCAGGTACCTGGAGAAGCTGGTCGGTCTCAAGGAGCGCGAGCCCGGCGACGACCTGCTCAGCCGGGCGATCGTCGCCTACCGGGAGTCCGGCGAGGAGTACACGACGCGTGACCTGGTCAACCTGTGCCGGCTGCTGATGAACGGCGGGCACGAGACCACCGCCAACATGATCTCCCTGTGCACCATGGCCCTGCTGCGCAACCCGGACCAGCTGGAGCAGCTCAAGGCCGACCCGGCGCTGATCGGCCCGGCCATCGAGGAACTCGTCCGCTACATCACCATCGGCGACCTGGCCATCCCCCGGGTCGCCCTGGACGACATCGAGCTCGACGGCGTGACCATCAAGAAGGGCGACGGCATCCTGTGCCTGTCCCTGCCCGCCAACCGCGACGCCACCGTCTTCGAGCGGCCGGACGAACTGATCCTGTCCCGCGGCAACCGGCGCCACCTCGGTTTCGGGCACGGCGCGCACTACTGCATCGGCGCGGACCTGGCCCGGGTGGAGCTGGAGATCGCCCTCACCAAGATCTTCGCGCGCTTCCCGAACCTCCAGCTGGCGGTGCCCTTCGAGGACATCCGCACCAAGGAGGGCTCCGTCGTCTACGGTGTGTGGTCGCTGCCGGTCAAGTGGTGAACACAGCTTGAGGGAGGGGGTGCCCCGCACTCCCTCCCTCTGTTGTGCGCTGTTCGGTTGTCGAGTGCGCGCGGCGGCCGGAGCCGGCGCGCGCGCTCAGTAGTTGCCCAGGCCGCCGCAGACGTTGATCGCCTGCGCCGTGATGGACGCCGCCGTGTCGGTCACCAGGTAGGAGACCAGGCCGGCGACCTCCTCCGGGGTCGAGTAACGGCCCAGCGGTATCTTCGCGTTGAACTTCTCCAGGACGTCCTGTTCGGAGACGCCCCAGAAGTCCGCGTACCCGGACCGGACCCGCTCGGCCATCGGTGTCTCGACGTATCCGGGACACACCGCGTTGACGGTGATGCCCGTCTTCGCCAGTTCGAGACCGACGGCCTTGGTGAAGCCGACCACCCCGTGCTTGGACGCCGAGTAGGGCGACGCGTAGATGACCCCCTGCTTGCCTCCGGTGGAGGCGATGCTGACGATCCGCCCGTAGCCGTTCTCGCCCATCCGGCCGGACGCCAGCACCTCTCTGGTCACGCGGAAGACACCGTTGAGGTTGGTGTCGATCACGTCGAGCCAGAGCGGCTCCTCGAGCTTCGCGATCTCCCCGCCGCCGCCCCGGCCGGCGTTGTTGACCAGAATGTCGATCCGGCCGAAGCGCTCCACGGCCGCCGCGACGGCGGTGTGCACATCGTCGGTGGAGGTCACGTCGCACGGCCCGCCGGCCACCTCCAGCCCCTCCGAAACGAGCTTCGCCACCGTCTCGGCCAGCTTGTCGGCGTCCCGGGCGCACCCGTACACCGCTATCCCCTGCTCCGCGAGGGTCCGGGTCACCGCGAGTCCGATGCCACTGCTGGCTCCGGTGACGAAAGCCACCCGCCTGTCACTCATCCGGGTTGTCCCCTCCCTTCCCGTCCGGGCCCCTCACGCGGCGAACTTGGCGTTCACGAAGTCCGTCAGCGCTTGCGGCGTGCTCAGGTGCTCGATGTCGTCGGTGATGTCGACCCCGTACTCCCGCTTGATCAGGGCCGCGGTCTCCAGCAGGGCCAGCGAGTCGTAGCCGAGTTCGCTGAACGTGGTCTCGCCGATTTCGCCGGCGAGCTGCTCGGACTCGTCCTCGCCCGCGCTGATCCGCAGAATGTCCTTGAGCCGGTCGATCGTCAGTTCCGCCATGTCCATCTCCCGTGTCGGAGGGTTGTCCGTGCCCAGGGAATCTCTTCCGGACGACTCGGATCGCGCTCGTGGACGCCTGGAAAACCGACTTCCCGAGCAATGCTCCAGTAGCACTGCCGCGGAATTCAAGCGGCCCCGTCCAGCGTGAGCGGACCAACGAATCCCAGCCAGCGAGGGTGTGTCGGGTGTGATAAGTCTGAAGCCACGGGAGGACATCGATCTTCCCAGCCGACTTGCCGATTCCGCCAAGCGGACGGTGGGCGTTCAGATGCGCATGGACGAGTTCGACGCGTGGCTGGCCGAACGGGCGGCTGCGCATGATTTCACGGTCGATCGTATTCCTTTCGCCGGGCTGCGCGGCTGGCACTTCGAGAACGACATCGGAAACCTGGTGCACGACAGCGGCCGCTTCTTCTCCGTGGAGGGCCTCTGTCTGAGCACCCCCGGATCCGCCGACCAGTTCCAGCCGATCATCAACCAACCGGAGGTCGGCATACTCGGGATTCTCGTCAAGGAGTTCGACGGGATCCTGCATTTCCTGATGCAGGCCAAGATGGAGCCGGGCAACCCGGTGCCGCTGATGCTCTCGCCGACCGTCCAGGCGACCCGGAGCAACTACACCCAGGTCCACCGGGGTTCCCGGGTCAAGTACCTGGAGTACTTCACGGGGCAGCGTCCGGCGCGGGTGATGGCCGACGTGCTGCAGTCCGAGCACGGCGACTGGTTCTACCGCAAACGGAACCGGAACATGCTCGTCGAAGCGGACGCCGACGACGTCGTACCGCTGACCGACGACTTCTGCTGGCTGACCCTCGGGCAGATCAACGCCTTGCTGGCCAGGGACAACGTGATCAACATGGACTCGCGCACGGTGCTGTCGTGCCTGCCCCTGGCGGGACCCGGCGCCGGGGCCGACGACCGGTTCGGCCGGTCGCTGACCGCCTCGCGCGACCCCGGCGCCGGCGCGGTGTCGACCATGACCGAGCTGTTGAGCTGGTTCACCGGGCAGCGCACCGAATGCCGGCTCGACGCCGGCCGGCTGCCGCTGGGCGCACTGCCGGGCTGGCACCGCGACGACAAGGAGATCAGCCGGGACGACGGCCGTCGCTTCCGGGTGGTCGCCGTCGACGTGCGGGCCGACAACCGGGAGGTCGCCAGCTGGTCCCAGCCCCTCATCGAGCCCGTCGGCACGGGTCTGTCGGCCTTCCTGGTCCGGGAGTTCGACGGGGTGCTCCATGTGCTCGTGCGCGCCAGGGCCGAGGGCGGCTTCCTGGACGGCGTCGAACTGGGCCCGACGGTCCAGTGCATGTCCGCCTCCGAACTGGAGGAGGAGACCTCGCCGTTCCTCGGCCTGATCCCCGCCCCGGGCTCCCCGCGGATCCGCTACGAGGCGGTCCATGCCGAGGAGGGCGGCCGGTTCCTGAACGCGGTCAGCCGGTACGTCATCGCGGAAGCGGACGGACCGGAACCCGGCGCGCTGCCACCGGACCACGCCTGGGTGACCGTGGGCCAGCTCACCGCTCTGCTCCGGCACAGCCAATACGTCGATGTGCAGGCACGCACCCTCGTGGCCTGCCTGAACTCCCTCGGCTAGGCAGGGCACGGGGGAAAGGAGCGGAAGATGGCACTGCGGCGCCCTCGTCCCGTCGTCGCGGTCATGTGGACGGTGGACGGCAGCCTCGTGCGCTGCGCCGCCGGCCTGGCCGAGGAACACGGAGGCGATCTCGTCGTCGTCCTGGTCGTACGACGGCCCTGGACCCTGCTGCTCGACTGCTCCCTGGCCGCCGCGTTCGACTCCACGGATCTCGAACTGGAGTCCCTGCTCAAGATCGGGGCGTGCCTGGAGGGCACGGCTGTGCGGTGGACCCTGCACACGGCCTACAGTGACACCGGCAGATCCGTCGCCGGCCTGATCCGCAGGAGCCGGCCCGGCTGGCTCGTACTGGGCCGCCGCCGCTGGCGGCACACCGCCAGGATGGTGGGCTCTCCCGCCCTCCCCGAGGGCACCAAGGTACTGATCGTCTGATCCGCTCTCGTCCCGGGTATGAAAATCCCATACCCGGGTCCTGTGAACCTCACGCTTATTGGTGATCGCGGCAGTTCCGAGCCACAAAGAGCTTGTGCATTCTTCAAAGGGAACCGCAGAGGCTGAAAAGAAGCGTCACACAGAGGGGGATAAGTTGCTGGAAATAAACGTGCTCGGGCCCATGGAGGCCACGGGGGCGGGCCGGTGCATCGCGCCGACGGCGGCGAAACCACGCCAGGTCCTCGCACTGCTGGCGCTGCGGGCCGGTGAGGTCGTGTCGGTGTCCACCCTGGTCGAGGAGATCTGGGGTGAGAAACCACCGCGGAGCGCACTGACGACCTTGCAGACCTACATCCTGCAACTGCGCAGACTGATCGGCCACGTCGTGCTGTCGGGCTCGGCGAAGGACGTCCTGCTGACCCGCTACAACGGCTACCTGTTCAGCCCCGAGGATGTGATGGTGGACGCCCAGCTCTACGACGGGCTCGTCGACGAGGCCAACCAGGCGTCGGAGAACGGCGACCACGTGGAGGCGTACCGGCTGGCCCGGCAGGCGCTCGACCTGTGGTCCGGGGACGCCCTGGTCGACGTACTGCGGGGGGTCCATCTCAGCATCGAGGCCACGCGTCTGGAGCAGAGCCGGCTGGGCCTGCTCGAGACCCGTATCGACGCCGAACTGCATCTGGGCAGGCACCACATGCTGCTCGGCGAGCTGGCGGTGCTGGTCGCCCGCAATCCGCTGCACGAGAACTTCTGCGCCAAGCTGATGGTGGCCCTCTACCGCTCGGGGCAGCGCTGGCGCGCACTGGAGGTCTACCAGCGCGTGCGGACCGAGCTCGCCGACGAACTCGGGCTGGAGCCGTCGGCGCGACTGCAGCAGTTGCAGCACGCGATCCTGTCCGCGGATCCCGCGCTCGACTTCGTCGCCCCGACCGTCCTGTTCACACAGCCGACATGACCGGGTGCGGGAACGGCGACCACGCCGTTCCCGCACGCGGCTGCTCATTCGGCGTCGGCGGCCCGCACGCTCAGACGTGCCTCGAACAGCTCCGGGCTCGACACGGCGAGCGCCCGCAGCGCCGCGCTGTGCGGCTGGAACTCCGGCTGTGCGACCGCCGCCCGCAGGCTGGCGTTGTCCGTCCAGCGTGCGATGTTCACGTACGCCGTCGGCTCGTCGAGCCGGCGGTGCAGCGTGTGCTCGATGAAGCCCGGCTGTGCCGCGAAGAAGGCCGAGGTCGCGGCGAAGATCGCCTCGAACTCCTCGGTCGATCCTGTCACCTGGAACTTGTTCACGAGCGTCACGGGGGCCGCGGGGGCCGCGCTCGCCGCCGCACTGACCCGGGCCACGACCTGCTCGTAGCGGGCCAGCGTCTCCCCGGGGCTCGGGCCGTCGAGCGCCGCGTGGATGAGGGGCGCGATCTCGCCGTGCCGGTGCAGACCGCTGTGCGTGAGGGCCACGGTTGTCCTCCCGGGGCCCAGCGCCTCGAAGTCGACCTCGATGAAGCTCGCCTTCTCGTCGTCGAAGATCGGCTGCCAGTGGGGGCCGACACGCCAGGTCAGCACGATCCGCTTGGGGGGGTTCCACTCCACCACCGTGCCCCAGGCGATCTCGGTTCCGTCGGCTCCGACCTCGTAGTAGCGGCCGCCCTCGAAGGGTTCGATGGTGAGCGACACCCGGTTCTCGACGAAGACGTGCTTCTCGGGGAACCATTCGAGCGGACGCTCGGCGAAGATGGCGAAGGCCCGGTCCGCGGGCACGTCCACCGTCACCGTCTTGCGCACATCGGGGACCTTCTGCGCCTCGGTCATGGATGCTCCTTGGGCGTTGGGATCATGTCCCCACACTGGGCGACACGTCTTGAACCTGGACTGAACACGGATCGAACGCGACGGCCGGCTCGGGCGGACCGGGGACCGTCCTCGTGTCGATCGGGGGTATAGGGGTTCTCGAGGGGCCGGGGCGACCGTGGGCCGCATGCGTATCCTGGTCACCGGCGCGGCCGGCTTCATCGGTTCCCACTATGTGCGGGCGATGCTGAACGGTGAGTACGCCGGACACGAACGTACTGAGATCACCGTCCTCGACAAACTCACCTACGCCGGCAACCGGGCGAACCTCCCCGCCGAGCACCCGCGCCTGGACTTCGTCCACGGCGACATCTGCGACCGGGAGCTGCTGCTCGAACTCGTCCCCGGGCACGACGCCGTCGTCCACTTCGCCGCGGAATCGCACGTCGACCGCTCCCTGGTGCGCGCGGCCGACTTCGTGAGCACCAACTGCGTCGGCACACACAACGTCATGGAGGCGAGCCTCGCCGCCGGTGTGTCCCGCGTGGTCCACGTGTCCACGGACGAGGTGTACGGCTCCATCGCGGAAGGCCGATGGACGGAGGAGTGGCCGCTCGCACCCAACTCGCCCTACGCGGCGTCGAAGGCGGCAAGCGACCTGATCGCCCTCTCCTACGCCCGCACCCACGGCCTCGACGTGTCCCTCACCCGCTGCTCCAACAACTACGGCCCGCACCAGCACGTCGAGAAACTCATCCCCCTGTTCACCACCAACCTGCTCGACGGCGTCCCCGTTCCGCTCTACGGCGACGGCTCCAACGTCCGCGAGTGGCTGCACGTCTCCGACCACTGCCGTGCCGTACAGCTGGTGCTGACGGGCGGCCGTCCCGGCGAGGTCTACAACATCGGCGGCGGCACCGAGCGCACCAACCGGGAGATCACCGACCTGCTCCTCCGCCTGTGCGAGGCCGACCCGTCCCTCGTCGACCGCGCGCCCGATCGCAAGGGCCACGACCTGCGCTACGCCCTGGACGACTCCAAGATCCGCACCGAGCTCGGCTACGCCCCCGAGGTCCCCTTCGAGGAGGGCCTGGCGGCGACGGTCGCCTGGTACGCGGACAACCCGTCCTGGTGGCAGCCGCTGAAGAACTCCCTGGTGGGATAGTTGACGCCATGACAGCTCCAGCTTCACCGTCGTCGGGCATGCGGGATTTCACGGCTCGCCGGACGAGGCGGGCATGGTCGAGGTCGGCTGTTCCGTGGCCCCCGAGTTCCGGCGGCAGGGCTATGCCCGCGCCATGCTGACCGAACTGCTGCGTCGGGCCGCCGCCGAACCGGCGGTGCGTACCGTCCGGGCGACGATCAGCCCCGACAACGAGGCGTCGCTCGCGACGCTTCGCGGGTTCGGCTTCACCCGGGTCGGGGAGCAGTGGGACGAGGAGGACGGCCTCGAACTCGTCTTCGAGCTCCCGGCGGGTGAGCCGCCGCGCGGGTGACGCACGGCCCCGGCCGACCGCGTACGGGTTGACGTACTCCCCCTGGACGGACACCTCGGCGAGTTGCGGCGGGAGCGTTCCGCCGACGGCGATCTCCGCGCACAAGGCGAGCACCGGCTCCCCGAATGCCTCGCGTACCCAGTCGTCGTTGTAGATGGTGTCGAGGTACTTCTCCCCGCCGTCGGGGGAGATGGCGACGGCGGGGCCCGGCCTCCCGGGGTTGCGGAGCGCCAGGGCCTTGAGCCGAGCCTGGAACTCGCAGGCGCCTGGGCTTCCGCGTGTGCCAGAAGACGCCGCCGACGTGGCCGCCGGTGGCGACGGTCACCCAACGGCGCTGGATGACGGGGACGTTCGCCAGGTCGGCGAACTCCTCGGCGGCGGTGCTCGTGGTCGCGGGCATGAGGGCTCCCGGGTGTCGCGTCGACTCACGCGCGGGGAGCGGTTCGCCCGCAGGCGCAGCTCACCCTCGCCCTCGGGGGGCGAACCCCGCGACGGTTCGGGCGAGGGTGGTCTTTCCGCTGCCCGACTCCCCCACGAGGCCGAGGGCTTCGCTCTCGCGGTCGTCAGATCGACGTGGTCGACGGCGACGGTCGGTCCGAACCGTAGGACCGGTTCCCGGACTTCGACGACGCGCTCGGCCGTCTCGGCGCGTGCCAAGCCGCTCCCGCGCAGGACCTCGGCCGGCTGCCTGCCGACCCGCATCGTCGGATCCAGCGAGCCGGCCGCTCCGACCGCCAGGCATCAAGGGTGGACTTCCGGCCAGATCGAGGGTTTTCCCTGTACCCCTTTGACTGTCGCTTTGCTTATCGTTCCTGCACAGCTGACCCACAGGTAACCCCGGCTGGGTCCGCACCCGCGCACGGTCGGCCATCTGCACCGCTTTCGGTTTCACACCCCTCCGCTTCGACGTCGAAGCGCCTCCCCACCGCCGCTCCGGCCTGCCCGGAGTCGGTCGCGAAAGGCATACCCTTGCGTACAGTTCCCGCCACCGGACGGAAGCTGATATCCGTCGCCGCGGTCTCCGCGGCCCTGCTCACGGCCGCCACGACCACGGTCGCCGCCGCTCAGGACGGCGCCACCGGCGAGGCCGCGGTCCCCGCCGCCCAGGCCGAGGCCGCCCCCGGCACCCCGGCCGAGCGCCTCATCGTCGGTTACAAGTCGGGCGCCACCGAGGCCACTTCCAACAAGGCCGCCGAGGCCGACGCCGTCGCCAAGGGCAAGGAGGCCGGCGAGGACGTCGACTTCCAGCGCCGCCTCGGCACCGGCGCCGCCCTCGTCGACCTCGGCGACAACGCCACCACGGCCGACGTCGCGGACGTCGTCGCCGAGTACCGGGCCGACCCGCAGGTCGCCTACGTCGTACCGGACCGGCTCAACAAGCCGATGGCCACGCCGAACGACACCGAGTACGGCAAGCAGTGGGACCTGTCCGAGGACACCGCCGGTATGCGCGTGCCGGGCGCCTGGGACGTGTCCACCGGGTCCGGCGTCACCGTCGCCGTCATCGACACCGGGTACGTGGCGCACTCCGACCTGGCGGCGAACATCGTCGGTGGCTACGACTTCATCTCCGACACCGCCGTCTCCGTCGACGGCGACGGCCGCGACAGCAACCCGGCCGACCCGGGCGACTGGTACGCCGCGGGCGACTGTGGCACCGGCGTCCCGGCCGGCAACTCCTCGTGGCACGGCACGCACGTCGCCGGCACCATCGCCGCCGTCACCAACAACGGCAAGGGCGTCGCCGGTATCGCATACGGCGCGAAGGTCTCCCCGCTCCGCGTGCTGGGCAAGTGCGGCGGCTACGACTCCGACATCATCGACGCCATCACCTGGGCGTCCGGCGGCACCGTCTCCGGTGTGCCCGCCAACGCCAACGTCGCCAAGGTCATCAACATGAGCCTCGGCGGTGACGGCGCCTGCACCTCGGCCACCCAGACCGCCATCAACGCGGCCGTGAACCGGGGCACGACGGTCGTCGTGGCCGCGGGCAACGAGAACGACAACGTGGCGAACCACTCCCCGGGCAACTGCAACAACGTCGTCTCGGTCGCCGCGACCAACCGCTCCGGCGCCAAGGCCTCCTACTCCAACTACGGCTCCCTCGTGGACATCTCGGCGCCCGGCGGCCAGACCAGCACCGGCACCGCGAACGGCATCCTGTCCACGCTCAACTCCGGCACCAAGACGCCGTCGACCGAGTCGTACGCCTACTACCAGGGCACCAGCATGGCCACCCCGCACATCGCGGGCCTCGTCGCGCTGATGAAGTCGGCCAACCCCGCACTGACCCCGGCCCAGGTCGAGTCGGCCATCAAGGCCAACGCCCGTCCGCTGCCGGGCAGTTGCTCGGGCGGCTGCGGTGCGGGCCTGGCCGACGCGGCCAAGACGGTGCAGGCGGTGAGCGGCTCCGGCGGCTCGACGGGGGGCACCACCTTCACCAGCACCCCGTCCGTCGCCATCCCCGACGCGGGCTCGGCGATCGAGTCCCCCATCGGCGTCAGCGGGCTGACGGGCAACGCCCCCTCGACCCTGAAGGTGGCGGTCGACATCACGCACACCTACCGCGGTGACCTGGTCATCGACCTGGTCGCGCCGGACGGTTCGGTCTACCGGCTGAAGTCGTCCAGCAGCTCGGACTCCGCCGACGACGTCAGGACCACGTACACGGTGGACGCCTCCGGCGAGACCGCGAACGGCACCTGGAAGCTGCGGGTGCAGGACCTGTACGCGCAGGACACAGGCACGCTCAACAGCTGGGCGCTGACCTTCTGACGGCAGATCGGGAGCAGGCGGGCCGACCGGTGCGGATGGGTACCGGTCGGCCCGTCGTCGTGTCCGGTCAGCGCACCTGGTCCTGCGTCTCCGCCTGCTCCTCCCCGGCGGGCAGGCCCTCCGGACGGCGGCCCGGCGGCTGCTGCGGCTCGGGGCGCGCGGGCGCGGGGGGCATCGGCCGGTCCACCGGGGCGTCGGTGGTCACGGTCATCGGTTCCCCGTGGTGCAGCACGACCAGCGGTTCGCCTTCCACGAGCCGGTAACGCGCGTGGGAGGGGCCGATGTCCACCTTGAGCCTGCGTCCGCGTACCAGCACGGTGAACGCCACCCGGGACAGCGCTTCGGGCAGGCGCGGTGCGAACGCCAGCAGGTCGGGCTGTCCGTCCTCGCCGGTGTACCGGCGCAGCCCGCCGAATCCCGCGACCAGGGCGATCCACGTACCGGCGAGAGAGGCGATGTGCAGCCCGTCACGGGTGTTGTGCTCCAGATCGTCCAGGTCCATCAGTGCGGCCTCGCCGAGGTAGGCGTAGGCCAGCCGCAGATGCCCGGTCTCGGCGGCGAGCACCGCCTGGCAGCACGCCGACAGGGAGGAGTCGCGGACCGTGAGCGCGTCGTAGTAGGCGAAATTGCGCGCCTTCTCCTCGTCGGAGAAGAGGTGCGGGCACTCCATCATCGCCAGCACCAGATCGGCCTGCTTCACCACCTGCTTGCGGTACAGGTCGAAGTAGGGGTGGTGCAGCAGCAGGGGGTAGTTCTCGGGCGGGGTCGCCTCGAAGTCCCAGCGCTGGAGACTCGTGAACCCGGCCGACTGCTCGTGCACGCCGAGGGACTCGTTGTACGGCACCGCCATGCGGGCCGCGGCGTCCCGCCACACCGCGGTCTCCTCGTCGTCGACCCCGAGTTCGGCGGCCCGGTCCGGATGACGTGCGGCCACCGCCGCCGCGGCCAGCAGGTTCTGCCGGGCCAGCAGGTTGGTGTACAGGTTGTCGCGGGCGATGGCGCTGTACTCGTCGGGTCCGGTGACCCCGTCGATGTGGAAGACGCCTTCCGCGTCGTGGTGTCCGAGGGAGCGCCACAGCCGGGCGGTGTCCACGAGGAGGTCGAGTCCCTCACGGCGCTCGAAGTCGTCGTCCCCGGTCACCATGACGTACCGGACGACGGCCTGGGCGATGTCGGCGTTGATGTGGAAGGCGGCCGTGCCGGCCGGCCAGTAGGCGGAACTCTCGGTCCCGTCGATCGTCCGCCAGGGGAACGCCGCTCCCGACAGGCCGAGCTGACCCGCGCGTTCCCGGGCCGCCGGCAGCATCCCGTGCCGCCATCTCAGTGCCGACGCGACGGCCTCCGGCGAGGTGAACGTCAGGACCGGCAGCACGTAGGACTCGGTGTCCCAGAAGGAGTGCCCGTCGTACCCGGTACCCGTCAGGCCCTTCGCGGGGATGGCCCGGTTCTCCCCACGGGCCGCGGCCTGCAGCACGTGGAAGAGAGCGAACCGCACCGCCTGCTGGATCTGCGCGTCCCCCTCGACCTCGACGTCCGCACCGGACCAGAAGCGGTCCAGGTACGCCCGTTGCGCGGCGACCAGCCCGTCCCAGCCCGTGCTGACCGCCGCCGCCACCGCGCCGTCCACCTGATCGTGCACGGCCGGCAGCGAGCGCTCCCCCGACCAGCCGTAGGCCACGAACTTGACCAGCCGCAGCGGCTGCCCGGGCACCAGGTCCGCGGTCACCGTCAGACGGCTGACGTCGGGCTCGCTCTGCGCCGTCCAACGCGTGCTCTCGGGCCCCTCGACGAGGTGGTCGGCCGCTGCCGCCACCCGCAGTGCGCTGCGGGCGGTGCGATGCACGAGCCGCAGGCGGGTGTCCTGAGCGAAGTGCTCCTCGGCGGTCAGCGGGGACTCGATCGCCGCCGCCACCCGCGGGTCACCCCCGAGGCGGGGCAGTTGTTCGTTGGCGACCAGTTCGGACTGCACGGCCACCGTGGTCGGTCCGTCGACCGCCTCCACCTCGTACACGATCGCGGCCACCGCGCGTTGGGTGAAGGACACGAGCCGCTGTGCGGCGATCCGGACCGTGCGACCGCCGGGCGACGTCCACCGCACCGTGCGGCTCAGCACACCGGACTGGAAGTCCAGCACCCGCTCGTGCGCCACCAGGTGGCCGTAGCGCAGGTCGCACGGGTGGTCGTCGACCAGCAGCCGGATGACCTTGCCGTCGGTGATGTTGATCATCGTCTGGCCGGACTCGGGATATCCGTAGCCCGCTTCCGCGTAGGGCAGCGGATGCCGCTCGTAGACGCCGTTGAGGTAGGCGCCGGGCAGCCCGTGGGGCTCGCCCTCGTCGAGGTTGCCGCGCCATCCGATGTGCCCGTTGGACAGCGCGAACACCGATTCGCTCTGGGCGAGCACGTCCAGGTTCAGCTCGGTCTCGCGCAGGCACCACGGCTCGACCGTGAAGCTGGGATGGGTGATCACCGTGACTCCAGGAGTTCGGCCAGGTCACGGACGACGATGTCCGCCCCGTGCGCCCGGAGCTGATCCGCCTGGCCCACCCTGTCGACGCCCACGACCACGCCGAACCGTCCCGCTCGCCCGGCCTCGACGCCGGCCAGGGCGTCTTCGAACACCGCGGCCTCGTCCGGCTCCGTTCCGAGCCCGCGCGCCGCCTCCAGGTAGGTGTCCGGGGCGGGCTTGCCGCGCAGTCGGCGCTCGTGCGCCACCACTCCGTCGATCCGTTCCTCGAACAGGTCCTCGATGCCGGCCGCTGCCAGGACGTCCCGGCAGTTCGCGCTGGACGACACCACCGCGCAGCGCAGGCCGGCCTCCCGCGCCGCGTGGACGAAGCGGACCGAGCCCTCGTAGGGTTCCACCCCGTCCTCGCGGATCCGCCGCAGCACCAGGTTGTTCTTGCGGTTGCCCAGTCCGTTCACCGTCTCCGCCTCCGGCGGGTCGTCCGGCGTTCCCTCGGGCAGGTGCACCCCGCGTGCGGCGAGGAAGGTGCGCACGCCGTCCTCACGGGGCCGCCCGTCCACGTACTCGTCGTAGTCGTCCACCGCGTCGAAGGGCACGAACTCCGTCCCTTCGCGTGTCGCGCGCTCGCGGAGATAGCCGTCGAACATCTCCTTCCAGGCGACCGCGTGCACCTTCGCCGTCTGGGTCAGGACGCCGTCGAGGTCGAACAGACAGGCACGGACATGAGCAGGAAGCCCCAGCATGCCGCCGAGGCTAGGAGGCACCTGCGACCGCCCTCGTCAAGCCACCGTCCGGCACGCCGGAAGACACCCGTAAGGGGGATCCGCACGGTGGGCAAAAGGGGCCCCTAGCCAGTGGAAACGCCGGCCAGGGGCCCGTGCGGAGATCAGCCCGCGTCAGCCGTCGGACTCCGACGACGGGATGTAGGCGCCCGGTACGTCGTCCGGCGCGTAGATCCTGTTCTCGCCGGGGTACGGCTCGGCCCAGTTGTGCGTCTGGTACCAGGTGAGGTGGTTCAGCTGCGCGGGGTTCGCGTAGTCGGGCACGGCGTGGGGCCCGGTCAGCCGCTGCCTGGACTTCCAGTCCTCCCACCGGGCCGCGAGCTGCCGCATGGCCGACGGCACCTTCGAGGGCGGCACTGCCGCCGCCTGGGGGTCCTGCGGCGCGGGGGTGTCCACACCGCAGGAGGGCGGGGTCTTCAGACCATCGGTCAGCGAGGTCCGGTTGGGCAGCGCCGTGAACGGCGTGTGGTCCGGCTTCCTGGTGAACGCCCCGGCCATCGGGCTGGCCGCGCTGTCCTTCTGGTTCATCGGGTGGATCCCGAGGATCTGCTCGACGGTGCGGATCATCGTGATCTGCGAGTAGTAGTGGCTGTCGACGGTGCCGTGCCGGGCCCAGGGGCTGATGATCTGGATCGGGGCACGGTGACCGTCGACGTGGTCGAGTCCGGCCTGGGAGTCGTCCTCGACGACGAAGATCGCCGAGTCCTTCCAGTACCTGCTGTGCGAGATCTCGTCGACCATCCTGCCGACCGCGAGGTCGTTGTCCGCGACCTGGGCCGCCGGGCTCGCCGGACCACCGGTGTGGTCGTTGGAGAGCCAGAACATGTTCAGGTTCGCCGGCCCGTTCTTCTCGAAGTCCTGCTTCCAGATCTCGTACTTGTAGATGTCCGGGACACTGGTGTCGAACATCGGGAAGCCCGGCACCGACACGTCGTTGAGCGACGGGATCGCCGAGCCCGTCTGTATGGGGTAGGCGGTGCTCTGCCCGGTCGCGTCCATGTTCTTGGCGTCGCAGTACAGGTTCTGCCAGGACGCGCCGGCCGGCTTGCTCTCGATCGACTGGAACTCGCCGAAGTCCCGCACGGTCTTGCCCGCCGCCTGCGCACCGGTCCAGAGGAAGCCGGACCTCTGGTGGCCGAGAGCGTCGTTCTCGGTGTCGTAGCTGCGCGCGTACTCACCGGCCGAGGACTCGGTGTACTCCGGGTCGTCGGCCTGCATCAGCCAGTTGTGACCCTCGGCGGAGTTGGTGCCGATGTCGTAGGTGTTGTCGTACAGCCCGAACTGGTCGGCCAGCGCGTGCTGGTTCGGCGTCACGTTCTCGCCGAACTGCGTCACCGAGGGGTCGCCGTCGCCCTTCGCGATGTCGCCGAAGACCTGGTCGTAGGTCCGGTTCTCCTTGACGATCAGGAAGACGTGCTTGATCGTCGAGGGGTCGCCGAGCCGGCGCGGGACCGGGACCGGCTTGGCGTGGCTCTCGCCCTTGGCCGGCTTGACCGAGCCGGGGGTCCAGCCGTTCTGCTGGAAGACCTTGGCCGTCCGGGACCTGATGACGCTGTCGTCCGGGAGCGTGAAGCGCTGCACGCTGGACGTGGTGTCGTGGGTGCCGTGCCCGGCGCTGGTGGTGGGCCGGCGGGCGTCGATACCACGGGTGTTGGAGACCAGCACCTGCTTGCCGACGGTGGTGATCTCGGCGGGGAAGTAGTCCGTCGGGAGCAGGCCGACGTAACCGACCGGCTCCTGCGGGCTCTTGTACCGGTAGACGGCGACCGCGTTGGCGCGGCCGAGCGTCACCAGCAGGCGGCCGTCGTCGGTGAGCGTCACCGCGTTCGGCTCGTAGCCCACCGACGCCTCCGGCCACGGCCGGGTGTCGATGGTCTGTACGACCTCGTCCTTGCCGGTGTCGATGACCGACACGTCGTTGGTGGCGGTGTTGGTGACGAACAGCGCCTTGCCCTTGGCGTACAGGGCGGTGGGGTGCAGACCGACGTCGATGCCGGACGGGGCGGCCTCGGGGTTCGCCAGGTCGATGACGCTGACCGTGCCGGTGGTGGTGGCACCGGTCCTCGGGTCGGCCGGCACCTGGGTGCCGTACGAGTTCATGGTGGTGTCGCCGGGCCTTGCCGGGCGGCCGCCCTCGTTGCTGACGTAGAGCTTGTCACCGACCTGGACCATGTCGCGCGGGGCGTTGCCCACGGCCCAGCTCTGCTTGACGGCGCCGGTCGCCGCGTCGATGGCGACCACCCGGTTCTGGCCGTTGACCGCGGAGTACACGGTGAAGCCGTCGGACGAGAAGACCGCCTCGCCGACCAGGGCGTGCTTGGCCCCGTCCGCCGGGATCTTGACCGCCACCGGATCGGTGACCGTGCCGTCCGGGTTCACCGTGAACCTGGTGTAGCCGTCGGTCTGGCCGAGCCACAGCTGCTTTCCGTCGGGCGAGTACGTGGGGCCTTCCTGTCCCACGCTGTTGCTGCCGATGCGCGGGACCGACGACGCGGCGGTGCCGACGACCTGCTGCACCTTCCAGTTCTGCACGTCGACGATGGCCAGCGCGCTGCCGCCGTCGGTGACCGAGGCCGCGAGGTGGGTGCCGTCCGGGCTGACGGAGGACGACATGATCTTGCCGTTGTCGATGACGAGGCGGTCGCCGTACGGGGCGATGTACTGGTCGCTGGAGATGACCTGGCCCTGGTCGGTGGTCTCGCCCACCTGATCGGTGCCGAACTGGTGTGTCTGGGCGTACCCGATGCCGGCGGTGACGGCGAGGACGACCGCGGTGGCGGCTGCCGTGAGGGTGCTTCGGCGACCGGTCCGTCTGCCGAGGACGTCCCCCTCGGCACTCCGGCGGTGGCGGGTTACCTGCATGGAGTCACTCCTTCGAGGTGCGGAGAAGCTCGACGTTGCCGTCGAACTGCCAGAGCGGGTTCGGTGCATCGCCGGTCGAGGTCCGGACCAGGAAGTAGCCGTTCACTTCCTTCGGTCCGTCGCCGTCGGCCATGAACCGCCCGTCCGGGGTGACGTCGAGCTGGTAGACGGCCGTGCCGGCGGCCTCGACGCCGGGGAGATGCCAGGAGACGACGCAGCGCCAGTCGTTGCCCGGTCCCTCGGCGGCGACCCTGATGCTGCCCTTGTCGCACGCCGCCGTGGCCTTCAGCTGCGCTTCGGTGACGGCGGGGCGGTGGAGCTGCTCCGTCTGCCTGCGATAGAGGTGGGCGAACGCGGTGGCGAGCGAGCGCTGCACCTTGTCCTGTTCGATGCCGGAGCCCGTGGCCCCGGTCGTCGCGGCGACGATCGCGACGGTCACCGCGACCACCCCCGCCAGCGGCAGGACCCCGGCGGTGACCGCGCGGCGCCCGGATCCGTCGTAGCCGGCGTCGGTGAAGTCGCGCCGCACGAAGAGCGCGTAGGCCGGCACCGTCGCCGTCACCGTCCACACCAGGCTGACCACGATGCCGATGAGGAGCGGGCGGAGCTGTGCCGGGCTGGTGAACAGGCCGTTCCAGGCGATGAAGGCGTAGCCGGGCAGGGAGAGTCGTACGACGGCGGGGAGCGGCAGCATCTGGGCGAGCTGCATGCCGAGCCCGACGACGGCGGGCAGCAGCAGTCCCGTCGGGGAACGCCCCAGTGTGACGGAGCCGAGCAGTCCGATCGCGGCGAGGGCCAGCGTCGGTGCGAGTACGCAGACCCAGGCGAGCACGACCTTGCCCGCCGCGTCCCCCGGCGTCAGCAGATGGCCGTCGAGGCCGACCAGTGGCTGGTTGCCTACGGCCAGGAGACCGCCGACCACACTGGAGCAGGCCAGCCCGGCCACGAGCAGCAGGAGGACGGTGAGGCTGGCCAGCGCCTTCGCCACGAAGATCCGTCTGGCCGACCGGACCACGACGAGCAGGTGGCGCCAGGTGCCGAGCCGGTCCTCGGAGGCGAACACGTCGCCGGCGACCAGCGAGGTCAGCAGCGGGAGTGCCCAGGTGCCCGTGAAGCCGAGCATGACCAGCGGTCCGGCCCATCCGGTGGCGTGCATCCAGCGGCCGAAGAGGGTGTCGACGGGCAGTGTGCTCTGCCGGCTCACCGCGGCGACGAAGAGCCCCGGCGCGATCCAGCAGGCGAGGACCAGCAGGCGGATCCGCCACTGCGAGACCAGCTTGACCAGCTCGAAGCGGTAGGCGCGCGGAACCGAGACGGGGCGGGCGGTGGCCACGATGTCGCCGGCGGCGGTCGCGGTCATCGGCCGGTCTCCTGCGGCTCGGTGAGGGCGAGGAACGCGGCTTCGAGCGGCGAGACCACGGGGGCGAGCTCGCGCAGCGCGATGCCCGCGTGCACGAGGCGCACCACCAGTTCGTCCAGGGCGGGCACCAGCGCGCGCACGACGAGCGCTTCCGTGTCCTGCCGTGCCCCGGTGCCGTCGGTGATCCGGATCCCGGCGGCGTCGGCAGCCAGCCGGCGGGCGGCCTGCGGGTCGGAGGTGAGCAGCCGGTAGTCGAGTTCACGGTTCTCGGCGGCCAGCTTGCTCAGCGGGCCGGAGAAGACGACCCGTCCGGTGGCGACGACGGTGACGTCGGAGCACAGTGCCTGGAGGTCGTCCATGCGGTGGCTGGAGAGCACGACGCTGGTTCCGTCCGCCGCGAGCCGGGTGAGGACACCGTGCACGTGCTTCTTGCCCGCCACGTCGAGGCCGTTGGACGGCTCGTCCAGTACGAGCAGCCGGGGCTTGGTGAGCAGGGCCGCGGCGAGCCCGAGCCGCTGACGCATGCCGAGGGAGAAGCCACGGGCCTGGTCGTCGGCGACATCGGTGAGCCCGACCTGTTCGAGCACCTCGTCGACCCCCGCCGTCCGCGCGTCGCGGCCACGGAGGGCGGCCAGCGCGGCGAGGTTCTGCCGGGCGGTGAGCGAGGGGTAGAGACCGGGCCCGTCCACGAAGCCGGCGACGCCGTCAGGAGCGGTGAGCGCCCGCTGGACCGGCGTACCCAGGATTTCGAGGCGGCCACTGTCGGCGACGGCCAGGCCCAGCAGCAGCCCGAGCAGTGTCGTCTTGCCGGCGCCGTTCGGCCCGACCAGACCGTGGATCTGTCCCTGCGCCACATCCAGATCGACACCGTCGAGCGCGACGACGTCCCCGAAACACTTGGTGATCCCGCGAGCCCGGACTGCGAGGAGTGCGTCCATGGGTCCCTTCTTCCGAAACCTTCAGGGACCCTAGGGACGGCACACGACGCGGGCACAGACGGACGGTTGAACGTCCAGGGAACGGATCGTCAAGGCGTCGGCAAGTCCGGGTGCACAAAAGGGCAGGCATCGAGCCAGACTTGGGCACCTCGGGGAGGCACCGAGCCCGGGTGGCTCCGAAGCTCGACTCCGGGCAGGCCGAACGGAACGCTATCGTCCGCGCCGGCGCGCGCCGCGGTTCACCGCGCGCCTGATGCCGAAGGAGTCGCCGAGGCGACGTGCGCCGCCGCCGGTCGCGTAGATCACGGAGCGGCATCCAGGACGCCGTTACGGCCTGTTCCCGGTTCCACATCGGAACTGGGAAGATCAGGCGAACCGGGAAGCTCGCGCAGCGTACGCAGCGGTGAGAGGAACACCGGCAGGACGGCGAGGAGTTCGCCCAGTACGCCGACCCACATGGCCTGTCGGACGCCGATGCTCTGCCCGAGCACGCTCCCGATGAGCGCGCCGACCGGCATCGAACCCCACACCACGAAACGGTTCGTGGCCGTCATGCGGCCGAGCAGCGGCTTCGGGCACACCTGTTGCCTGATCGACACCGAGTTGATCTTGAATGTCATGAAGCAGATCCACCCAAGACCTTGGAGGACGACGGCGACGGCGAACCGCCAGTCGGCCCGGTACATCGGCAGCGCCAGCATCCACAGCACCCCGCTCGTGATCACCGACGCGCACATCGCCCGACCCCGACCCACCCGGTCGGCGATCCGCACCGTGAGCAGACTGCCGAGCAGACCGCCCGCGGCCTCCGCGGTGAACACCAGGCCGCAGAGGAAGGGGGACAGCCCCAACTGGCCGTTGAGCAGCACCAGCAGCATGGACGCGCCGATCGTGCCGCACATGTTGGAGATTGCCCCGGTGAGCGTGAGCGCCCGCAGCAGCGGGTGGCCGAAGACGAAGCGCAGCCCCTCGCCGATCTCGGCCCGCAGGCTCGCGTCCGCACGGACCGGAGGCTTCGCCTCGGCCCGGCGGATGCGGGACAGGAAGAGCGCCGAGCCCACGAACCCGACGGCGTCGACGACGACCGCGACGGGCGCTGACAGGGCTCCGACCAGCGCACCGCCCGCGCCGGGTCCGCCCACCTGGACGATGCTGCGGCTGGCCTCCAGCTTGACGTTGGCCTCCATCAGCTCTGCGTCGTCCACGAGTTGGGGCAGATAGCTCTGGTGAGCCACGTCGAAGAAGACCGTGCACACGGACACGCCGAAGGCCACCCCGTACAGCTGAGGAAGCGTCAGGACGTCGAGTCCGTACGCCACCGGGACCGAGCCCAGCAGGGCCGCACGGCACACAGAGCCCACCACCATCACACGGCGGCGGCGCATCCGGTCCACCCAGGCCCCTGCGGGCAGCCCGATCACAAGGAAGGCCAGGTACTCGAACACCACGAGCAGACCGGCCTCGAAGGGGGTGGCGTGCAGCGGGCCGATGGCGATGAGCGGAAGTGCCACGAGCGTGACGGCGGCGCCGGTCTGGCTCGCCGCGTCGGCCGCCCAGAACCTGCGGAAGTCGGCGTGCAGGAACAGTCCGGAGGAGGCGTATCGGCCCAGGCCGGAGGAGAGGAGGGACATGGCTGCCAACATCACCAATGGGAGGCCGACGCCACCATTGTTTTAGTCTGGGCGAAATCCTCGGGACATCGGGGACGGGCGGACCGGCGGGGGGATGGGCATGGGGACGGTGCGGTTCGGCGTGCACGACGTGGTCAACATCAGGTTCGCGATATCACCACTGGGCGAGGCCGTCGCCGCCTTCCGTGCCGCCCTCGACCCCGGGCGGCACGCCGTCCACCTGCCCTGGCTGCGGCCGGCCGTGGCTCTGCTCGGGGACCGCGACCTCGCCCGGCGCACGGCGCCGCTGGCCGACTTGGCCCGCCGCGGACCCCTACCGGACGCGCTGACGCCCCCTCCGCGCTGCCCGCTGTCCGAGTTCGAGGAGGAGCTCGCCAGAGCACCGGTCGACGCGGAGCTCGCCGAGGCCGTACGCGCCTGGTGGCGGGCGGCCGTCGCACCGCACTGGCCGCGCATGCGGGCCCTCCAGGAGGCGGACATCGCGCACCGGACGCGTCAGCTCGCCGAGGACGGCATCCAGGAGGTGTTCGCCCACCTCCACCCGACTCTGAGCTGGGAGGGTGACCGCTTGACTTCACCCCAACTCCGGCACCACCGCAGTGACTTCGAGGGCGTCGAGCTCGGCGGCACCGGGGTCACGCTGGCGCCCACCGTGTTCGGGGCCGAGTGCCGTCTGCTGGCCGGAGACGGGGTGACGCCGCCCGCCCTCGTCTATCCCGCGCGGGCGCTCGGCACGCTGTGGGAGCGGCGCGACCCCGCCGGTGACGGTCTCGCCCGGCTGATGGGCCGCAGCCGTGCCCGCCTCCTCGCGCACACCAGCTCGCCCAGCACGACGACCCAGCTGGCCGCCCGAACCGGGCTGAGCCCGGGCGCGGTCTCCCAGCACCTCGCCGTCCTGCGCGACGCCGGACTCGTGACGAGCCACCGCTACCGGCGCGAGGTGCACTACACGGCGAGCGACCTCGGCACGGCGCTGCTGCGCAGCCCATGAGCCGAAGGAAAGCTCGCGCGAACCGCGCCCAGCCGCAGCGCCCTCGCCTGTGTCTGTGCCTGCGCCTGTGCTTTTGCCTGTGCCGCAGAAGCTGTGCGGCGAGGCCAGGCTCCGCCTCTCCCCCAGCCTGCTCGCCCACCGCGCCACCTTGCCTTCAGCAGGCGCCGACCGGCCCGTTACTCGTACCGGTACTTCAGCGAATCCGCCTCCGCCCGCTCGATGTCAGCGATCGTCAGCTCCGGCATACGCAACTGGGCCAGCGTCACCTCCGCCGAGGTCGGCTGGGCGTCCGCCGACAGCCACTGCTCCGGCTTCCAGGCCCCGCTGCGCAGAAGCGACTTGGGGCAGTGCGGGTAGACCTCCTCGATCCCCACCACCAGCGCACTGGCCGGCGGCTTGCCCACGGCGGTCAGCTGCGACAGCAGCTCCGGGCGGGTGGAGACGCAGGCCCGGCCGTTCACCCTGAGCGTCGTGGTGCGCCCCGGGATGACGAACAGCAGCCCGGCCCGTCCGGTGGCGATGACGTTCTGCAGGGTGTCCAGACGCTTGTTGCCGGTCGCGTCCGGTATCGCCACCGTCCGTGCGTCCAGGACGGCAACGAACCCGGCGGGGCCGCCGCGCGGGGAAACGTCACAGCTGCCCTCGGCGTCCGCACTGGCGACCAGGACCAGCGATGAGCAGCCGATCAACCGCCGGGTCTCCTCGGTGAGTTCGGTCATCTGCTTGCGTATGGCCGTCTCCTTGGGCAGTTCGTAGACCCGGCGCAACGCGTCCTGGTCGGGCACGGCGTCGAGGCGGAGCGAGTCGAAGGCACTGCCGGCAAGGGATGTCGTCATGTCACCGACCCTAATGGGCCGACCTGCTACTGATCTCGGTCGGTAAGCGCGGGGACATGACGACGGTCGCGTCGGGGGGACCGCTGCTGCGGTGTCAGTCCCCTGAAGTATCCTTCCCGCCACCGCACACCGCCTGGGAGGACCAAGAGAATTGACTGACCTGTCTGCTTTCCCGCTGCCCTTTCACGCCTCCCGTTCCATATCGTTCGCGACACCCCGAACGCTGCGGGAACTTCAGATGATGCAGTGCAGCTCACACATCCGGGCGAAACCGGGATGGTTCGACAAGATGAACGATGCCGACATCGTCGCCAGGTGGACACAAGAAGCGGTCGCTCAGGGTCTCACCGAAGCGCAGGTTCGTTACGTGCTTGCGGAACTCGCACATTACGCCGCACTGCGGGACGGACGAACCGGCATCGAGGTGTCCGCCGTCGATGGGGTGTGGCAGTCGGACACGCTGGTCGACGAAAAGCTCAGATCCCGGCTGTGCGAGGCGGTTCGGGTTCTGGAAGAGGTCCCCGAAGCAGAAAAGGACTGGCATCCCGGGTCCGACGGCCAGGTGCTGGATTTGGTTCATCCCTCACTGTTCTGCCTCGTGAGAGAGGTGAGCGGCGCGCCCGAGCGGGCTTGGCAGAACCCGACGGACCGCTACTCGAAGTACGAATTCTCGGAGAAGTTCCAGTGGCTGCCCACGGACGTCGACGTCAGCGAGGACGGCGATGTCGCCTTCCGTTCGTACGTCAACAACGTCCACCCCGAGACTCACCGCGAACTCGCCTCTGTCCTGCCGGACTTGTTCGCACGCTTTCGCCCGCTGCTGGAGAACGTGCTCACCGATCTGCGCCATCCGCGTCCCCTGCGGATCGAGGCCGATCCTTACGGGTGGTACGACTCGGAGCCGGAGTATCCGGACAAATCCTCCTACAGTGATGATGAGGCCTACGCAGAAGCCGTCCGCGCATGGGAAGAGGCCCAGGACGACTGGTGGGAAAACCGCCGCCCGGTCATCCCGGACGCCCCGGCCTTCACCCCGCCCGAGCTGCCCGATGAATCCGCCCGAGTCGACCTGCGCGGCCGCCGTCTCCAGGTCATCGTCAAGCTCGCCACCATTCATCTCACCCCGGACAAGCCCGAGTATCCCGGCGGTTCCTGGCATGTCGAGGGGATGTTGAACGAGCGGATCGTCTCGACCGGCATCTACTACTGGGACAGCGAGAACATCACCGAAAGCCGACTGAGTTTCCGGGCGGCACTCGACGACCCGCACTATGAGCAGAACGACGACAACGGTGTGCGCGATGTCTACGGCCTGGAGAACGAAGACGCACTGAACCAGGTACTGGGATCGGCGTCGACCCCAGCGGGCCGCTGCCTGGCGTTCCCGAACATCCTGCAACACCGCGTCGGATCGTTCCGCCTCATGGATCCCACCCGTGCGGGACATCGCAAAATTCTCGCGTTCTTTCTGGTCGACCCTTCGGAAAACATCGTCTCGACGTCCGACGTGCCACCGCAACAACCGTGGTCCGACACCTCGACCATGACGCTCGAACAAGCCAAGAACTACCGCGAACAACTCATGCAAGAACGCAAGTTCTTCGTCGACGAACACAACGAGCAGCTCTACGAACGAGAATTCTCCCTCTGCGAGCACTGAAACCTCTTCCGCCCTGAACACGTGCAAGTCAGGAGGGCGGGGACGGCCTGGACGACGTCGCTGCGGCGGGTGGAGCATCTGACCCGCCGGAGCACTCCTGGTAGTGCGCGTCGTCCCCGCCGAACACCAGGAATGATGGCCCAGGCCGATGCCGACGAGGACCTGGCCTGGCCCGTGGCGGATTGCCCACGAAGATCCACCTCGCGGCCGATGCCCGCTGTCGGCCTCTGGCGTTCGTTCTCGCCGCCGGACAGGCCGGACTCCCCATCGCTGGCACGACGGACTGCTCCGCCGCCTCGACTACAGCCGCGTGGTCATCTCCTCAACGGGCGCGACCTGCACCTCACCGAGGCCGAGCGCCAGGTCGTAACGGGCCTCTGCGCCCCCTCGCGCTGGAAGCGGGGCACTGCTCAGAAGCAGTCCGCGGGCATGTCGAGGGTGGTGCGATCGAGGCTCTCCAGCAGCGCGAACTGAGCCTCGGTCCTGGGCAGTTCGTACCGGAAGAAGTACTGAGCCGCCCGGCGCTTGCCCTCGTAGAAGGCGCCGCTGCGTCCGGCGGCGGCCAGCATCTGCTCCAGCCACATCCAGGCCACCACGACGTGTCCGACGGCCTCCAGATAGATCGAGGCGTTGGCGAGGGCGGTCTCGGCGTCCCCGGCCTCCCACAGGCGCCGCGTCACGGCGGCGACGCGGGCGACGGAGGCGTCCAGCCGCCGTCCGAAGCCGGCGATCTCGTCGTCCGCGGTCGCCGCGCGGGCGGTCGTCGTGGAGACGGTCTCGATGAGCAGGCGGAGCCCCGCACCGCCGTCCATGACGACCTTTCGGCCCAGCAGGTCGAGGCCGTGGACGCCGTGCGTCCCCTCGTGGATGGGGTTCAGGCGGTTGTCCCGGTAGAACTGCTCGACGTTGTACTCGCGGGTGTAGCCGTAGCCGCCGTGGACCTGGATGGCCAGGTGGTTCGCCTCCAGGCACCACTGGGAGGGCCAGCTCTTGGCGATCGGGGTGAGCATGTCCAGCAGGAGCCCGGCCCTGGCCCGCTCGTCGGCCGTCGGGGCGGTGCGCTCGTCGTCCAGCAGCCGCCCGCAGTACAGGATGAGAGCCAGCGCGCCTTCGACATACGACTTCTGGGCGAGGAGCATGCGCCGGACATCGGGATGCCCGACGATCGGGATCTGGGGGGTGGTGGCGTCCTTGGCCGTGAGCGGGCGCCCCTGGGGCCGGGTGCGCGCGTAGTCCAGGGCGTGCAGGTAGCCGGTGTAACCGAGCGCTGTGGCGCCGAGTCCGACGCCGATGCGGGCCTCGTTCATCATGTGGAACATGTAGGACAGTCCGCGGTGGGGCTCCCCGACCAGGAAGCCGACGGCACCGGGGGCCCCGCCGGGCCGGAAGGCCCCCTCACCGAAGTTCAGCAGCGTGTTGGTCGTCCCTCGGTACCCCATCTTGTGATTGAGGCCGGCCAGGGCGACGTCGTTGCGCTCGCCGAGCGTCCCGTCGGCCTCCACCAGGACCTTGGGGACGATGAAGAGCGAGAGTCCCTTCACCCCGGGCGGTCCGCCGGGGATCCTGGCCAGGACCAGGTGGACGATGTTCTCCGTCAGTTCGTGGTCGCCACCCGAGATCCACATCTTGTTGCCGAACAGGCGGTAGGTGCCGTCGTCGGCCGGTTCCGCGCGGGTGCGCACATCAGCCAGCGAGGAGCCCGCCTGCGGTTCCGACAGGCACATGGTCCCGGAGAAGCGGCCCTCGACCATCGGCCGGACATAGGTGTCGATCTGGCCGGGGGTGCCGTGGGCCAGCAGCAGGTTCGCGTTGCCGATGGTGAGGAAGGGGTAGGCGGCCGTTCCCACGTTGGCTGCCTGGAACCAGGCGAAGCAGGCGTTGGCCACCACGCCGGGCAACTGCATGCCGCCCACCTCGTGGTCCATGCCCCCGCCGATCAGCCCGGCATCGGCGAAGACCTTCAGGGCCTCTTCGACTTCGGGGATGATGTGCACCCGTTCGCCGTCGAAGCGCGGCTCCTGGGTGTCGTTCTTCTTGTTGTGCGGGGCGAAGTGCCGGGTGGCGATCGTCTCGCTGAGGTCCAGTACCGCGTCGAAGGTTTCGCGCGAGTGGTCGGCGAAGCGGGGGCGCGCGGCCAGGGATTCGACGTCGAGCCACTCGTGCAGCAGGAAGTCGAGGTCTCGGCGGGAGAGCAGGAGGGAGGCCATGGTGTTCTTCTTCTCGTGTTCGGGTTGCTTGTGCGAGGGGAGGGGGAGTTGTCGCCGGCCGGTCAGACCGTGGTGCCGAGGCCGCCGTCGACGGGGATGACGGCGCCGGTGACGTAGGCGCCCGCACGGCTGGCCAGATAGACGGCGACGCCCGCCATGTCGTCCGGCCGCCCGATCCGGCGCAGCGGAGCCGCCTCGGCGATCGCCTCGCCCATGGCGTCCAGGGTCGCGGCCATCATCTTCGACTCGAAGGGGCCGGGCGCGATGGCGTTCACCGTGATGCCCTGGGGCCCGAGCTCCTTGGCCAGGACGCGGGTCAGGTGGTGCAGGCCCGCCTTGCTTGCCGCGTAGGAGTAGGCCGAAACCGGGCTGACGTGCAGGCCGTCGATGGACCCGACGTTGATGATCCGCACAGGGTCCTCCGCCGACCCGCCGGCGCGCAGCTGCGGCAGGAGGGCCTGGGTGAGCAGGAAGGGGCTGCGCAGATTGAGGTCCATCACCTTGTCCCAGCCGCTGACCGGGAATTCGTCCAGGGGCGCGCCCCAGGTGGCGCCGGCGTTGTTCACCAGGATGTGCAGCCGCTCCTCCCGCTCGCCGATGTCCGCGGCGAGTCGGTGGCACTCCTCCTCGCGCGACAGGTCGGCGGGCAGGGCGACCGCCTGGCCGGAACCGGAGAGCCCGCGCACGGCCTCCTCGCAGGCTTCCGCCTTGCGGGAGCTGACGTAGACCTTGGCCCCCGCTTCGACCAGGCCCCGGGCGATCATCAGACCGATGCCACGGGAACCGCCGGTCACGAGGGCGGTTTTCCCGGAGAGGGAGAACAGTGAGCTCACGGTGGACTCCTGAGGTGGGAGGGCGGCCGGGCAGGCTGTCCCCGCCGCACACTGGATACTAAGCAGTCGCTTAGATGTTGGCCAAGCCCTGCACCCACGGAACCCGGTTGGTTTGGCTCACGAATTGTGTGAGAGGCATTGACGCCGTTCACCGGTTCTCTCATTATCCACTTTGCTCGACACTTCGACCCTTGTTCGATATAGCGAACACTCAGAACCGCTTGCTCAAGGATGACGAGGTCCCCATGCGCAGAAGAAGGTTCAGCCGCAGGCGTCTGCCTGTGGTGCTCGCCGCCGCGGTCGCGGCCCTGGTCTCGTTGGCGGCGATGCTCGTCGCCAGTCCGGCTCAGGCTGCCACCAGCGGTGCTTTACGCGGTGTTGGTTCCGGCCGGTGTCTCGATGTGCCGGGCGCCGGCCAGGCCGACGGCACGTTCCTGCAGATCTGGGACTGCACGGGCGGGACCAACCAGCAGTGGACGTTGACGGACAGCAACCAGCTGACCGTGTACGGCAACAAGTGCCTGGATGTCCCGGGCCACGCCACCACGGCCGGGACCAAGGTGGAGATCTGGTCCTGCCACGGCGGGGCGAACCAGCAGTGGCGGGTGAACTCCGACGGCACGGTCGTCGGCGTGGAGTCCGGGCTGTGCCTGGACGTGTCGGGCGGCGCCACGGCCAACGGCACGGCGGTGCAGCTCTGGAACTGCACCGGCAACAGCAACCAGAAGTGGACCGGCCTGTCCGGAGGGGGCAGCACGTGTTCCCTTCCGTCGACGTACCGGTGGACGTCGACGGGTGCGCTGGCGCAGCCGGCCAACGGGTGGAACTCGCTGAAGGACTTCACCAACGTGGTCTACAACGGCAAGCACCTGGTCTACGGCTCGAACGTGTCCGGGGGGACGTCGTACGGCTCGATGGCGTTCAGTCCCTTCACGAACTGGTCGGACATGGCGTCGGCCGGCCAGACCGGCATGAGCCAGTCCGCGGTGGCGCCCACGCTGATCTACTTCGCGCCCAAGAACATCTGGGTGCTGGCCTCCCAGTGGGGTGCCTCGCCCTTCATCTACCGCACCTCCAGTGACCCCACCAACCCCAACGGCTGGTCCTCCCCGCAGACGCTGTTCACCGGCAGCATCCCGGGCAACGGCCCGCTCGACCAGACGCTGATCGCCGACGACAAGAACATGTACATGTTCTTCGCCGGCGACAACGGCAACATCTACATGTCGAGCATGCCGATCGGGAACTTCCCGGGCAGCTTCGGCTCGTCGTACACGACGGTCATGAGTGACACGGTGAAGAACCTGTTCGAGGCGCCGGAGGTCTACAAGGTCCAGGGCCAGAACCAGTACCTCATGATCGTCGAGGCTCGCGGTGCGAGCGAGCAGCGCTACTTCCGCTCCTTCACCGCCACCAGCCTGAACGGTCCGTGGACCCCGCAGGCCGCCACCGAGTCCAACCCCTTCGCGGGCAAGGCCAACAGCGGCGCCACCTGGACCAACGACATCAGCCACGGCGACCTGGTCCGCAACAACCCCGACCAGACCAAGACCATCGACCCCTGCAACCTGCAGTTCCTCTACCAGGGCCTGAACCCCGCCGCCGTCACCCCGGGCATGCCCTACAACGAGTTGCCCTGGCGGCCGGGCGTGCTGACCCTGCAGCGCTGACCCGCCCGGTCGGCAGTGATCGCGACGTGGCGCGGTCCGCCGACGCGTAGACGAGCGGTTCACGGCGTGGGCGACTCCATCTGCTGACCGACACTCACCACCTTGAGGAACCCCAGCCGCGCGTCGGCTGGGGCTCCTCTCTTCGTGGCCTTTCATCGGGGGTCCGGACCGAAGCGCTATGACGCCACCGGAGATCCGCTTGCCGGCCGCGGCGTGCCGTGAATTCCGCAAGCTGCATCCGCATCGCCGCAGTCACCGGCCAGGCGCTCCGGTGGTGGGTGAGACGAGCTTCACCCAGCTCGCCGAAGGGGTGTGAGCCAGTCGAGACGGGGAAGACCGCTGCCAGACCGACGTGGCCGGCGGCGACAACGTGTCCGAGACCACCGTCCGCCGCTGCGCGACGAGCTGGGCACCCTGCTTGCCGCGCAGGCCCCACGCCTGGACGGCTCCGTCCTTCAGCCTGCCGCAGGCGTGCCGGAGTGGAGCCAGGATCGTCCTGGCTCCACTCCATGGTGCGGGCGTGTCACTGGAACTGTGCGAAGAACCTCCAGATCTCTGCCTTGGTCCACGTGGCGACGCCGCTCTCGTTGGGGGAGCCGTCGACCGGACCGGGTATGTGGTCTCCGTCGAACGCGGCCCACTGGACCGGGTATCCGGCACGGCAGCCCGCGTAGGTGGTGGTGATGTGCGTTCGGCTGCCCGGCGTGGGCTCGCGCGGGCTCTGGGGGGTGCAGCCGTTGTTGCTGACGAACTTGTCGCGCAGGGACCGTCCTTGCGCGATGTTGAGGACGGAGTCGCTGATGCCGTGGATTCCGAAGTAGGCGATGGGCTGGGCGCCGCCGCTGCACCCGCTGATCTGGGCGCCGGACATGACCGCGACGGCCCTGAAGACGTTGGCCCGGGAGCATGCGAGTGCGTAGCTCATGCCGCCGCCCCAGCTGAATCCCGTGGCGAAACGCTGTGCCGGGTTGACACAGAGGCCGCCCTCGATGCGCCGGATCATGTCGTCGACGAAGGTGACGTCCTCACCGTCCGTATTGGCCCAGCCGTTGCCGAGGCCCTGGGGGGCGACGAGGATCGCGCTGTTGTTCGACTGTTCCTGCTGGCCGTAGTAGGACCAGGCGGTCCCGCTCGTGCCGCCCGAGGCGACGTCGGCGGCGGTTCCGCCCCGCCAGTGGAATGCGAAGATCAGACGGTAGGGGTGGCCGTTGTCGTAGTTGGCGGGAACCCTGAGGATGAAGCTGCGGCTCTTGCCGCCGCTCTGGATCGTGTGCGTACCGCTCGCCAGAGTCGGGGCGCTGCCGCATCCGCCGCCACCGGACGACAGCTTGATCATCTGCCACTGCTGGTTGGCGCCGCCCCAGTCGGTGTACTGGACGACGCTGCCGCCGTCGGCGGTGGAGGCGCCCTGCACCTCCACCGCCTTGCCGCTGGTGCGGTTGATCAGCCGGACGTGGCCCGCGTCGGAGTCGGCCAGGCGGAACTGCTGGTTGGCCCCGTTGTGGTCGGCCCACTGCTGGATCGCGGCACCGTCTGCGGTCGAGGCGCCGGCCACGTCGAGAACCTTGTCCGAATGCCGGGCCTTGAGGCGGTAGAAGCCGCCGCCGGAGTCCACGAACTGCCACTGCTGGTTGGGTCCGTCGTTACGCGTCCACTGGCCGACCCGCGCGCCGTCGGCGGTGGACGCGCCAGAGACGTCCAGCGCCTTGCCGCTGTTGCGATTGACCAGGACGTACCAGGCATGGGTGTCCACCGTCGCGGCCTCGGCGGGCGCCGTCGTCGCCCGGGCGGGCCCGGTCATCGCCGCGGCGAGCATGCCGATCGCGAGGGCCGCCGCCACCACGGCGGCGACCCGGGACCACCAGCGATGCCTTCCTGGAAGGACGAGGGAAGCGGCACCGTAGGCCGTCATCGATTCACCCTTTCATGTGTGGCAGGCCTCATCAGGCGCGGCTCCAGCGCTGGTTGCTGCCGCCGGAGCAGGAGTAGAGCTGGATCAGGGTGCCGTTGGCGGTGCCGGCTCCGACGGCGTCGAGGCAGAGGCCGGACTGGACGCCGACGATGGAACCGTCGGAGTTCAGGCGCCACTTCTGGTTGTCGCCGCCCCAGCAGCTGTAGATCTGGGCCTTGGCGCCATTGCCGGTGCCGGCGGCGTCCAGGCACTTGTCGCCGTAGACCCTGAGCTCGCCGGCGGCGGTGTACGTCCACTGCTGGTTGGTGCCGCTGTTGCAGTCCCACAGCTGGAGCTGGGTGCCGTCGGCGGTGCCGGCACCGGGCACGTCCAGGCAGCGGCCCGAACCGACGCCCTTGATCTGTCCGCCATCCGCAGGGGGCGTCGTGGAGCCGCCGCCGTTGAGTGCGTTGAGGACGGCGGTGTAGGCAGGCTTCTTGCTGCCGTCGCCGTTGAACAGCAGCGGCGTGTCCCCCGATCGCCAGGAGTCGGTGTCGCGTACACCCCAGACGGTGATGCCAAGGCAGCGCGAGACGGCCAGACAGTCGTTGGTCACGTTGGCGTAGGTCGAGGCCGAGGCGCCCTGGATGTCCAGTTCGGTGATGGCCACGTCGACGCCGAGGGCCGCGAAACTCTGCAGAGTGGTACGGAAGTTGCTGTCGTAGGGGCTGCCGCTGTTGAAGTGCGACTGGAAGCCGACGCAGTCGATCGGCACGCCGCGCTGCTTGAAGTCACGGACCATGGCGTACACGGCCTGGGTCTTGGCCCAGGTCCAGTTCTCGATGTTGTAGTCGTTGTAGCAGAGCTTGGCGGCCGGGTCGGCGGCGCGCGCGGTGCGGAAGGCGACCTCGATCCAGTCGTTGCCGGTGCGCTGCAGGTTGGAGTCGCGCCGGGCTCCCGAACTGCCGTCGGCGAAGGCCTCGTTCACCACGTCCCACTGGGCGATCTTGCCTTTGTAGTGGCCCATCACGCCGTTGATGTGGTCGATCATCGCCTGGCGCAGCGAGCTGCCGCTGAGGCTCTGCATCCAGCCGGGCTGCTGGGAGTGCCAGGCCAGGGTGTGACCGCGCACCCGCTTGCCGTTCTGCACCGCCCAGTTGTAGACACGGTCGCCGGCGCTGAAGTTGAACTGGCCCCGCTGCGGCTCGGTGGCGTCGATCTTCATCTCGTTCTCGGCCGTCACCATGTTGAACTCACGGTTCGCGATCGTCGTGTACGCCGAGTCGCCCAGCCTGCCCGAGGCGATGGCGGTGCCGAAGTAACGACCGCTCTGCGCCGCCGCGGCGCCGAGCGTGCTCTCGGCGGCATGGGCCCTCGGCGGCGCGACCAGTGCACCGACCACACAGAGGACGCCGACGAACAGCGCCAGCAGCAGACCGCGGAGCTTTTGACGGACGGCGGGTGGGGGGAGGGCATACGAGCCCATGACTGTGCCTCCAGGGTAGAAATCACGGAAGGACTGAACGGCAGGACTGAACGGGAGGACAGAAGCGCAGGGGATTGCGTAGTCCGCTCCCATTCGGGCGGCGGCCGTGATGCGACACAGGCATGGGGGTACTCCATCGCGGCTCAGCCGGGGGACCGCCACGCGGCGTCGCGCGCATCTCCCACTGCGCGAAGAGCCAGGATGCGCTGGCGCGAACCTCACCGGAACGAAAACGGGGTGGTGCGGGTGCTGCGGTGCGCGGATCTGTCGTGCGACACGGATCACTCAGGTGGCCATTGTTCGCAATCTCGAATCGTGACCGGTGTCTCAGACAGGGATGATTGAGGGATTGACGGTGGATCGTCAATACTCCTCACAGGAGAAGTTTCCGATCCATCCCCGAAACTTTCGAAGCGCACCGGGCCCCCTGGAGCGAACGGCTCGACCTGCCGCGCCAAGAAGAAGCGCTGTTTATGGACAGATCGGTGACAGGCCTTGACCGGGAGGCCCTCACATTCCTAACTTGTGGCGCCGAAGAGTCGGAGTTGTTTCCGCAAGTTTCGCCGACCCACAGAACTGACAGGCAGCCGGGAGACCCGGCCGTCAGCTGGGACGGCTGACGGCCGGAGACCCTCTCCTCTCGCGCCAGGGCGAAGCGCTCCGGCTTGAGCGCCCAGAGCACCGACTCTTCGGCATATGCGGTCGCCTTCGCACCTCTCCAGTCCCCAGAAAAGGAGGCCCCTCTGATGTGGTCTCGCCGTCCGTCCCCGCTCCGCCTGAGACGCCTACTCGCCGTCCTTGCGCCCTTGCTGCTCGTGGCTGCCTTCCTCGGTGCCCAGCCCGCCGGCGCGGCGACCGTCGACTCCAACGCCTGGTATGTGCTGGTCAACCGCAACAGCGGCAAGGCCTTGGACGTCTACAACCTGGCGACCGATGACGGCGCCCGCGTCACCCAGTGGACCAGGAACGATCAGAATCAGCAGCAGTGGCAGTTCGTCGACTCCGGAGGCGGCTACTACCGCATCAAGTCCCGCCACTCCGGCAAGGTCCTGGACGTCCACAACTGGTCCACCGCGAACGGCGGTTCGATCGTCCAGTGGGCCGACCTGAATGGCACCAACCAGCAATGGCGGCTGGCCGACAGCTCGGACGGCTACGTGCGGTTCATCTCGCGCCACAGCAACAAGGCCCTCGAAGTGCAAGGTGCCTCCACCGCGGACAACGCGAACGTCGTCCAGTACGACGACTGGGGCGGCACCAACCAGCAGTGGCAGCTCGTCAAGGTCGGCGGCGGCAACCCCGGCCCGTGCGATCTTCCTTCGTCATACCGCTGGACATCAACGGGCGCGCTGGCGCAGCCCAAGCCGGGGTGGGCCTCGCTCAAGGACTTCACCGTCGTCCCCTACAACGGCAGGCAACTCGTCTATGCGACGACACACGACACAGGGACGCGCTGGGGTTCGATGAACTTCGGCCTGTTCACCAACTGGTCGGAGATGGCCTCGGCCGGCCAGAACACGATGTCTGCTTCCACCGTCGCGCCCACGCTCTTCTACTTCGCACCGAAGAACATCTGGGTGCTCGCCTACCAATGGGGTGGGACCGCGTTCTCCTACCGGACGTCGAGCGACCCCACCAACCCGAATGGCTGGTCATCCGAGCATGTGCTCTTCTCCGGAAGCATCTCCGGCTCCGGAACCGGCCCCATCGACCAGACGCTCATCGCTGACGGGACGAACATGTACCTGTTCTTCGCCGGCGACAACGGCAAGATCTACCGGGCCAGTATGCCGATCGGGAACTTCCCCGGCAGCTTCGGCACGAACTCGGCAGTGGTCATGAGCGACACGACGAACAACCTGTTCGAAGCCCCGCAGGTCTACAAGCTCCAGGGCCAGAACCGCTACCTCATGCTCGTCGAGGCGATCGGCTCGCAGGGCCGCTACTTCCGCTCGTTCACAGCCACCAGCCTGAACGGCTCATGGACACCCCAGGCCGCGACCGAGAGCAGTCCCTTCGCCGGCAAGGCCAACAGCGGCGCCACCTGGACCAACGACATCAGCCACGGCGAACTGATCCGCACCAGCCCTGATCAGACCATGACCGTCGATCCCTGCAATCTGCAGTTGCTCTACCAGGGACGCAGCCCCGACTCCGGCGGCGACTACGGCCTCCTCCCCTACCGTCCGGGCCTGCTGACACTGCAGCGCTGACGGCGTGACACGGCCTCCGGCTCCGGCGTGGAGCCGGCATGGCGGGCTCGGCGGAAGGCCGAGCCCGCGGGCGTCACGCGACAACGCCAGGACGCATACGACGACGGAACGCGGGGCCGAGCGACGCCCAGCAGGGTTGGAGCCGTTGAGTGAGAAGCCGTTCGTCGTTCGCCCTGCCCTGCGCGGGACTTCTCCGCCCAGGAGCCGGCCTCGGCAGCACCACCGTGGCGTCCAGCCGGCCGAGGGGGCGGACGACCTCGCCTCCGCATCACACCGAAAGACATCCCTGACAGAAGAGGACACCTGTATGAGAAAGTCCTGGATCTCAACCCTGACCATGCTCGTCGCCGCCGCGCTCGGGTTGACGGCGACCGGGGCAGCTCCCGCCTCGGCCGCCTCCAATACGCCCTTACGGGTCATGCCGTTGGGTGACTCCATAACCTGGGGAGTAGGAAGCAGCACGGGCAACGGCTACCGGGGGCCGTTGTGGGACAAGCTCGCGGCGGACGGCCATCCGCTGGACTTCGTGGGCACGTTGCGGGGCGGTTCGATGTCCGACCCCGACAACGAGGGCCACTCCGGATACCGCATCGACCAGATCGCCGCACTCGCCGACGCCTCCCTGACCCGCTACCGCCCCAACGTCGTGACGCTGCACATAGGCACCAACGACCTCCAAGGGGCCTCCGAGGTCGACACCGCCATCGCCCGGCTGAGGTCGCTGGTCAACCAGGTCACCGCGGACGTCCCCGACGCAACCGTCCTGGTCGCCTCCCTGGTCGTGTCCACCAGCGCCTCGGAGGAGCGGTTCCGGGGCGCGTACAACCAGGCCATCCCCCGCATCGTGAGCGACGCGCAGTCCGCGGGCAAGCACGTCGCATACGTCGACATGAGCAGCCTGACCACGGCCGACCTGGCCGACCCCCTGCATCCCAACGACGCGGGCTACCGGAAGATGGCCGACGCCTTCCACCGCGGCATCCAGGCCGCGGACAGCGCCGGCTGGCTGAGGAACCCCGTGCCCGCCGCTGCGAGCGTGCAGTCCGGCATCGCCGGCAAGTGCCTGGACGTCAACGGCGCGGGCACCGCCGACGGGACCGCCGTCCAGATCTGGGGCTGCGGCGGCAGCACCAACCAGCTCTGGTCCGCCTACACCGACGGCACCCTGCGCTCCATGGGCAAGTGCCTCGACGCCGCCGGCTGGGGTACGGCCAACGGCACCAAGGTGCAGCTCTGGTCCTGCCACGGCGGCGCCAACCAGGTCTGGCAGCCTTACAACGGCGGCTACCGCAACCCCGCCTCCGGCCGCTGCCTCGACGTTCCGGGGTACTCCACGGCCGACGGCACACAGGTCCAGCTGTGGGACTGCACCGGCGGCGCCAACCAGAAGTGGACCACTCTCACCGCCGGTTGACCCCCACTCCCGGGACCTGGACACACCCGCGACGGAGAGGAAGGCGGGCGGATGACCGGCGCCGGCCTCACTTCTGGTCGCCGTAGATGACTCCTCGTCCGTTCGTCCCGAAGTAGACGCGACCGTGGATCCGTGGGTCTCCGGTGATGGTGTTCCCGGTCCAGGCGTACTGGTGGCGGTCGTCGTTGATGCGGATCCAGGTCCGGCCCGCGTCGTCGGACCGGAAGATGCCGCGCACGCCGTGGATCTTGGAGCTGGTGTAGACGGCGGGGTACGTGGCGCCGGGTGCGGCCTTGCCGAATCCGACGACGTCACCCTCGTCCACCGCCTCGAACCTGGTGAAGGACGATCCGGAGTCGGTCGACCGCCACAGCCCGTACGGTGTGGGGGTGGTGGGCTTGGTGGTGCCGCCGGCCAGCCAGATGTCGCCCGCGTGGCCCGGCACCGCCTTGAACCGGACGTTGCCCGCCGTGGGCAGACCGGTCGCCGCCGTGGCCGTGAAGCTCTTGCCGCCGTCCGTGCTGAGGTAGAAGACGCCGGAGTTGTAGGCGTAGAACTTCGCCGGGTTGACCCGGTCGGAGCGCACGAGGGCCCCGGTCGGCAGCCCCTTCGACGCCGTCCAGGTGGCTCCGTGGTCGTCGGACCAGCTGACCGGCGCGCCGGCCGGTGACCACACGATCCGCCTGCCGTCGGCGCTGATGGCGACGGCCTGGTCTGCTTCTCCGGGCCCGGTGACTCCGGACGGCTCACGGCCCGACGGCTTCCAGGTGTCGCCGCTGTCGGTGGAGACGGCGAAGTGCTGGGTCCAGCCGCTGGTGGGGTTGCCGACCCGCACGATGGTGTGGGGTGCCAGTTCCGCGTAGTCCAGGGTCGTGGTGCCGCCGAAGGTCGGGCTGTCGTACATCTTCGGTGCCTTGTGGAAATCCGTGTGCCGGAAGCCGCCGACATCGCCCACGCCCGAGAAGAGGTGTGCTGCACCGGCGGGCGGGCTGATCACACAGAGGACAGAGGTTTCCTCCAGGCCCTGGGCCCGCACGGACAGGTGTACCGTGCCGCCGCTGTCCCAGTCGGTCAGGTTGTCGGCGCCGTAGATCGTCGCTCCGGTCCCGTACATGAAGTGGTCGGAGTCGAAGGGGTCGATCTGGACGGACTCCATCATCCAGCCCAGCTTCGGTGCGATCTCGGGCAGCGACGGCGAGGCGTTCCAGGTCAGCCAGGGGGCGGCGGAGATGTCGATGTCGTAGCGCAGGGTGCGCTCGGAGTTCGGGCCCTGGTCCCATGCGCGGGTCCAGCTCGCGCCGCCGTCGGTGGAGCGGAAGAGGATGCAGTCGGGGGACCACTTGACCTGGGTGGACACCATCAGGGTGTCCGGGTTCTGCCGGTCGATGGTCAGGCCGCTGTAACCGTACTGGTTGTCGTCGCTGGTGGACGGGACCGGGCTGATGCGGGTCCAGGTGTCGGTGGCGGTGTCCAGCTTCCACACGTCGCCCTTGGAGCCGTCGTAGGGGCCGGCGGTGTCGCTGGTCGCCAGGTACAGGTGGCCGCCCACGTGGTCGAAGACCGCGTGATGCGGGATGAAGCCGGTGGGCTGTCCGGGTACGCGTTCCCAGGTCGCTCCCGCGTCGGTCGACCGGTAGAGGATGTTGTCCTTGTCGGCGACGGTGACGTAGAGGGTCCGGGTGGCACTGCCCGCTCTGCCGGTGCGCTTGTCGAAGACGACTTGCAGGACGCCCAGGTTGTCGCCGTTGTAGCCGTCGGGGTCGGTGGGGTCGATGACGAAGTTGCCCGCGTTGGGGAAGCTGGTCACCTTCGCGAAGGTCTTGCCGTGGTCGGTGCTGCGCCACAGCCCGTGGCCCCCGCGCACTCCCAGGTAGAGGATCCTGTTGCGGTTGGGGTCGATCACCAGCCGCTCGCCGATGCCCCGGCCGGGCATGTTGCCGCCCAGCCGGAACGGCAGGGGGGTGGTCCTCCAGGTGCGGCCGCGGTCGGTCGAGCGCAGGATCGCCGCCATGCTCGGGTCCCATTCGGGGAGGGTGTAGGTGCCCGCCGCCAGGTAGACGCGGTCGGGGTCGACCTCGTCGGTGGCGATGCTGATGATGCCGGTGTGTCCGTACTCGTCCCAGCCGATCCAGTCGGTGAGGGGGATCCACCGCCGGAACGCCGTGTCGAGGCGGTAGGCGCCACCGATGTCAGTCCGGGCGTACACCAGCCCGGGCTCGCTCTGGTTGAAGACGATGCCGGTGACGAAGCCACCGCCGACTATCTCGGCGTTGCGGAAGGTGTAGGGCGCGTGTCGGACCTTCCCGGCCGCACGGGCGGACGTGGCGGAGGCAGCGGAGGGGGCGAGCACAGGGAGTGCGGCCGCGGCCACGCCGGCGGCCAGCAGTCCTCGGCGGGAGAGGTGCGGCGTAGGGGACATGGAGGATCCTGCCTTTCTCGTGCGGGCCTGTACTGGTCGTGTGCAGTGCAGCGGTCTCTCGCGCCGACCGGACGAGAAGGGCAACCTGGTCCGGATCTGCGCGGCCGGGCCCGGAGACCTGGCCGACCTCGGCCTCGGCCTCACGGGAGGAAGCCGGCAACGCTGGAACTACCGCCGGTCAGCCCATGCCCTGGAGGCGCCAGATCTGGTTCCTCTTGTTGTTCAGGGCGCTCGCCGGGTCGCAGGTCCACTGGTGGATCTTCGCGCCGGGTTCGGTCGAGACCCCGCTGACGTCCACGCACTTGCCGCTGTGCACCGCGACCAGTTGGTGGTCCTCGCTGTTGCCGAGCGCGGTGACGGGGTTGAGGGTGAACATCTGGTTCGTGGTGCCGCTGCAGGTCCACTGGATGACGGCGGCACCGTCGGCCGTGGAAGCGCCCGAGACGTCCAGACACTTGCCGCTGTGCTCGTTCACGACGGTGTACGTGTTCGCCCGGCCGGCCACCGGCTTGAAGTCCAGCATCTGCTGGTAGCCGCCCTCGCAGTGGTACTGCTGGTACTGCGTTCCGTCGGCGGTGGAGAGGTTGGTGTCGTCCAGGCACTGACCGCTGTGCTGGGCCACCGCGACCGTGGAGACGGTCGTGTTGGACGGCGGCAGCAGCGTGACGGTGTAGCCGTCCGCGGCGTCCGTCCACGGCACGCTCACCGAAGCCGCGTTGTTGCTCACCGTCAGGGTCTGGTCGGAGACCGTCACCGGACCCGTCACCGCGCCGCCGCCGTTGTTCGGTATGCGCTGGACCAGCGCGCGCACCCGGCCGTTCTCCACCACGGACGTGGTGTCGAGACGGTTGAGGCTGACGGTGACGTTCCCGGTGTTGCCGTTGTTGCCCAGCAGGATCTTCGCGTTGCGCGCGGAGTTGTCCTTCGTCGCCACCCCGTCGGTGTTCGTACCGGGCGTGAGCTTCACGAGGTTGCCGGTCTGGGAGCCGTAGTACCGGTACAGGAACCACTCGCCCAGCGGCAGATACTGACCGCCGGTCTTGGTGAGCAGGTTCGCCGCGAAGTCGTGCAGGTTGGCGCCCCACGCCCAGTTGGCGCGCAGGCCGTCCGCTCCGGCGCGCTCCAGACGGGAGATGTACCAGCCGCCGCGGCCGGGGTTCTGCTCGTTGTTGGCGGCGTACTCGTTGACCTGGAAGGGGCGGCCGGTCGTCATCGACCGCGCCGACAGCAGGGACTTGAGGGAGTTGCTGTGGGCGACCGGGTCTCCGGGGAGGTCGTGCCAGCTGTAGATGTCCGGCTCGACGTTGTTCGCCTTCACGTAGTCGAGGTACGTGGTCCACCAGCCGTTGTCCACATCGGGGTGGCCGCAGGTGCTCGCGCCGACGACGACGGCGCCGGGGAGGGCGGCCCGGATCTTCCGGTAGGCGCGCTTCCACATCTCCAGGTACTGGGGCATGCCGGAATTCCAGAACCCGGGGCAGTCGGGCTCGTTCCAGATGTCCCACTCGATGTCGGTCATGCCCGCGGCCTTCACGTCGCTGAGAAGGCGGTCGTAGAAGGCGTCGAAGCTGGACCAGTTGCCGTTGTCACCGGGGAAGGTGGGGCTGGTGGTGCCGTCGGCGCCCCACAGGTCGTGCGGCAGGATGACGAAGGTGCCGCCCAGCGCCTTGGTGCGCTTGTACTGGGCGAGGGTGGAGTTCCACCGGCGGTCGTACTTGCCGGCGACCCAGCCTCCCGGACTGTCCAGCTGGGCGCCGCCGGCCCGCTCCAGCTTCCACTTGATGTCCTTGTAGAAGTGGTCCTGAGGCAGCGAGCCGTCCTCGGTCAGCCCGTAGAGGGTGCCCGAGGCGTGGTACGTGGGGGCGCCCCCGACGGCGGAGAAGTCGACGGCGACGGTTGTGTCCGCGGCCTGTGACGAGCCGGCGGGCACCAGCGTCGCGGCCAGGGTGGCCAGGAGGGCGGCCCCTGACGCGACAGCTCGGCTTCGGATGCGGGTTGCGGCTCCTGAGGGTGCGGTGAGCGGCTTCATTCTGCGGCTCCTGGAGTGGAGGGAGGAGGAGAACCGGGGCCCGATGGGTCCCGGGCTTCGAGGCGGCCGCCGATCAGCGGCCGTCACGGTGTGCGTGGGCTTCGGCGAGGAGGAGGTAGGCGGAGGCGGTCCAGGTGTAGGCGCGGTCGCGCAGGCCGGTTCCGGTGAGGGCGTCGAAGTTCTCGGCGAAGCCGTGGGTTTCGCACAGGGCGCGGAAGCGAGCGCTGATCTCGTCGGCGAGGCGATCGTGACCGGCGCGGCGCAGGCCGTCCTCGACGAGGACGGTGGCGGGGGCCCAGATCGGGCCGCGCCAGTATCCGTCGGAGAGGTAGTGGGCTGAGGTGGGGAGTTCGGTGGCCAGTCCGTAGGAGGTCAGGTGGGCCTCGATCCGGGCGGCCAGGGTCTTGCCGATGCGCTCGGGCAGGTGCTCGCCCAGTGCCATCGGCATCAGGTCCAGCAGGCTGGAGCTGTCCCAGGTCGCGGCGCTGTCGACACCACGGGCCACGAACCGCTCTCCCGTCCACAGCTCGTCGAGCATCGCGGCCTGGGTCGCCTCGGCGGTACGGGACCAGCGCTGGGCCTCGTCGGGCCGGTCCAGTTCGGTGGCCAGTCGGGCGAGTTCGCGGAGCTGGAGTACGAGGAAGGCGGCCAGGTCGGCGGTGACGACCACGCGCTCGGGGTCGAAAGTGGTGGCGTTGTCCCAGCCGCTGTCATTGCCGTGCTGGTAGTGGGGCAGGGCGGCGCCCGGGGCACGGCGGACGGTGAGCCAGAAGTCCGTCCACCGTGCCAATCTGCCGTAGATCTCGGCGAGTTGCGCCCGGCTGAGGGGCTCGGGAAGCCGTCTGCGCAGGTGGGACAGCGTCCAGCCGTGGATGGGCGGTTTGACGAAGTTGTAGAGGACCTCGGAGTGGGTCACCGAGTCGGGCAGGGCACCGGTCTCGTCCTGGTGGTCGAAGGGCAGGGAGAACTGGTCCCAGGCCAGGGCGGGGACTCCGGGTGCCAGGGCGAGGGCGTTGAAGCAGTGGTCCCAGCTCCAGACCTTGTCCATCCAGTGCTTGGACATCAGCACCGCGGGCCTGGTGACCAGGGACACCGGGTGAACCGTCGCCGACCACAGCACGTAGGCGGCGAGTTCGGCGGCCGGGGTCGCGGACGAACGCCAGGGGGCCACCGCGTCGACAAACGCGGCGAAGGCCTTCTCCGCGGTCGCCACGACGGCGTCGAACGTCTCCGAGGGCGTGCAGGGGAGGCGTGCGCTGTCCAGTTCCTCGACAGTCGCCTCCCAGACTCCGCCGGAGCCCGCGGTGACGGTGACGCCTCGTTCGCCGCTACCGAGGGCCTGGCTGCCGGACACCCCGGTGACACAACCCGACAGCACCGTGATCCGGTAACGCCGCCCGGTCTCGTACGAGGTGAACACGTACGCCCCGTCCACCGGGTCGCGGTAGAAGTAGGTGCCCGTGAAGGGGGTCAGGGCGTCCGCCGCCGCGGTGATGCGCAGGCCGAGTCCTTCGCCGCGCAGGCGGAGGTTGTCCGGTGTGGCGTAGGCGAGGGCTACGCGCCCTTGCTCACCGGTCCAGCTGAGCAGGCCCGGAGTCGCCTCGACCCGGGTCTCCGCGCGCTCGCCCGTCGTCGCGTCAATGGTCGTGAGGCGCAGGATCGCGTGCATGCCGTTCTGGTGCGAGACGAGGTGGAGGTCCTCGGCCCGGGTCTTCTCCGCGAGCACGGGAGAGATGCCGAACCAGGAGCCGTGCGTACTGAACGGGATGTCATGGATGGAGAAGGCGGGGCCGGATCGGGCGGCGGTCATGTGGCGTGACTCGTTTCTTCCGCAGGGGGGCCGGCGGTGGCCGTGGGGTGGTCAGTCCTTGACGGCTCCGGCCGTCACACCGGCGGCGACGTAACGCTGGGCGAGGACGAGGATGAGCGTGGCGGGCAGCGAGGCCACGACGGCGGTGGCCATGATGGCGTTCCACTCCTGGTTGTTGTTGCCGATGTAGTGGTAGATGCCGAGCGTGATCGGCTCGTGGGCGCCGCCGCCCGCCAGGGTGCTGGCGAAGACGAAGTCGGACCACGACCACAGGAACGCGAACAGCGACACGGTGACGATCGAGTTGCGGCTCATCGGCAGCACCACGGACCGGAAGGCGCGCCAGGGCCCGGCTCCGTCCATCTGCGCGGCCTGGAGCAGTTCGCCGGGGATGCCGGACATGAACGCGGTGAAGATGAGTACCGCGAAGGGGACGGCGAGGGTGGAGTCGGCGACGATCAGGCCGGGGACGGACCGGAGCAGGCCGAGCTGGAGGTAGATGGCGTAGAAGCCCATCGCCATGATGATGCCGGGGATCATCTGGGCCACCAGGAAGAGGAAGCCGAGGGCTCCCCCGCCGCGCGGGCGGAGTTTCGCCAGCGCGTACCCGGCGGGCGCTGCCAGCGCCACGGTCAGCACGGCCGTGCCCAGGCCGATGACCAGGCTGGTGCCCAGGTAGGGCAACTGCTGGTCGAACACGGCGCGGTAGCCGGCCAGCGTGCCGTGCACGGGGAACAGGTCGGGCGGCGACTTGCGCATGTCCTGGTCGCGGGTGAAGGACACGTTGAGCATCCAGTAGACCGGGAAGAGCATGACGGCGGTGAGTGTCAGGCCGAGGACGGTCTTCCACCCCGTACCACGGAGGCGGTATGGCAGGTTCATGCCAATGCCTGCTTCCTCTGGACCCTCAGGTACACCAGGCCGAAGACGACGGCGGCGACGACGAGGAGGTTGCCGACGGCCGCGCCAGGGCCGAAGGCGGGCAGGAGGTTGCCGAAGCCGAGCTGGTAGGACCAGGTGGCGAAGGTCGTGGCCGAGTCCGCCGGGCCGCCCTTGGTCATGATCCAGATGATGTCGAAGACCTTGAGCGTGTAGACCAGCCCCAGCAGCAGGGTGATCGCGGACACGGGGCGCAGCAGCGGGAAGGTGATGCTCCAGAAGCGTCGCCAGGCGCTCGCGCCGTCCAGGGCAGCCGCTTCGTAGAGGCTGTGCGGGATGGACTGGAGGCCGCTGTAGAGCACGACCAGGTTGAACGGCACGCCGATCCAGACGTTCGCGATGATCACCGACGTCAGTGACCACTCCGGGGAGGTCAGCCAGTTCACCGGACCGATGCCGACGGCGTGCAGAGCCGCGTTGACGACACCGGAGTCGCTGTTGAGCATCCACGACCAGGTGGAGGCCGACACGATCAGCGGCAGCAGCCACGGCACCAGGAACAGAGCCCGCAGGGTCGCGGAGAGCTTGAAGTGCTGGTTGAAGAAGACCGCGAGGGCCAGGCCGATGGCGTACTGGAAGAACAGGCACACAGCGGTGAAGACGACGGTGTGGGTCAGGGCCGGTCCGAAGGTGGGGTCGTCGAAGACCGTCCGGTAGTTCGCGAGGCCGGTGAACGGCGCGTTGCCCTGGACGAAGGAGCGGACGGTGTAGTTGCGCAGGCTCAGGTCGAGGTTGCGGTAGAGCGGATAGGCGTAGAAGAGGGCGAGGTAGAGGGTGACCGGCGCGAGGAAGGCCCAGGCGATCCACTGCTGGGAGGCGGGGCGCCGGTGGGCGGTGGGCGGGGGCGGGGCGGCGGGGGCCGCCGCCTCGTTTCGGTCACGCACCGGCCGGCGGTCCGGCGGGTGTGTCATGCGATGCATCGGCAAAGCCCTGGGTCGCGGTGCCTGACGGTTCACCTGACGGCGTCCTGTGCCGCGGCGAGCGCGTCCTTGGGTGACTTGGAGCCGCTGAGGGCGGCCTGGACCGCCTTCCACATCTGCTCGGAGATCTTCGGGTACTTGGTACCGAGGTCGTCACTGGTGCGCCCCTTGGCGGCCTTGACCGCGTCGATCCAGGGCTTCAGCTCGGCGTTCGCCGCCGCCTGCTTGTCCTGGACCTCGCCAGTGGGGGCCACGTAGGACAGGGTGGTGTCGGTGTCGTACAGGTTATCGGCGCTGGTCAGGCAGGACACCAGCTTCTGGGAGGTGGCGTAGCGGCCCGTGTCACCCTGGACCGGGACGGTGACGAACTCACCACCCGTCGGGGCCGCGGCATTCCCGCCCGAGGCGCCGGGGACGGGCAGGACGCCGTAGTCGAAGCCGGCCTTCTTGGCGCCTGCGAGCTGCCAGGTGCCGTTCTCGGCGAAGGCGTAGTCGCCGCTGGCGAACTCCTGCCAGCTGGTCGTCTGAGTGTTGTTGAGCACCGAGTTCGGGGCGTACCCCTCCTTCAGCCAGTCGGTCCACAGCTTCAACGCCGAGGCACCCTCGGGAGAGTCGAGTTCGGTCAGCTTCGCGCCCGAACCCCATAACCAGGGCAGGAACTGGAAGCTGCCTTCCTCCGTGCCGATCGCCGAGAAGGTGATGCCCTTCTTGCCTGCCTTCTTGACCTTCGCGAGGGCCGCCGTCAGCGACTTCCAGTCCCTGACCGAGGCGATGTCCACCCCGGCCGCCTTCAGCACCTCCTTGTTGTAGTAGAGGGCCAGGGTGTTGGCGCCGATCGGCGTGCCGTAGGTCTTGCCGCCCGACTGACCGGCGGCCAGCAGGTTGGGGTCCACCTTCGAGGTGTCCAGCCCGGTGTCGTCGGTCGTGGTGAGCACGCCCGCCTCAGCCAGCGTCGACACCACCGGGTTGTCGACGATGAGGACGTCGGCGGAGTTGTCCTGCTGCGCCGCCAGCAGCACCTTGTTCGCCAGGTCGCTGGTGTCGAAGGCGGTCCGCTTGATCTTCACGCCGGCCTTGGTGCCGCAGTCGTCCAGCAGCTTCGCCCAGGCCGAGGTCCTGTCGAACTGCGGGTACGGGTCCCAGATGGTGTATGTGCCGCTGCCGGCGCCCTTGGTGTCCGTGCCGCCGGAGCCGGAGGAGCAAGCGGTGCCGGCGACGGCCACGACGGTCGACAGGGACACGGCGGCGAGCAGCCGTCTGGAGAAGCTGTGCATGGCGGGTCCTTGGCTTTGGGCACACGTGTGCCGTGGCAGGGTGACGGGCGAAAGCGGCACGCCGAACGGCGACGGTGAGCAATCGGGTGCCGGGTGACAGTGGGAAGGAGAGGAGGTGCGGAAGAAGGGCGGGGACGGGTAAGGGAGTCAGGCTTCGTCGGATGATGGGCCGGTGGCGGGTCCGGTGCTGACCCGCAGTGAGATCGGCGGTACGAGCAGGTGGTGCCGGGGCGGCGCACCGGGACGGTCGATCCGCTCGACGAGCAGGTCCACGGCCCGCCGGCCCATTTCCTCGGCAGGTACGTCCGCCGCGGTGAGCTGCGGGGTCACCGTCTCTGCCCACCGGGACGCGACGACCCCGGTGACGGAGAAGTCACGCGGCACATGACGGCCCGCGTGCGCGAGCCCCCGATAAAGGCCGCCGAGCGCGGCCTCGTTCAGCGTGACCAGGGCCGTGGTGGCCGGGTCGTCGTGCAGGATCCGCTCCACGCAGTCCTGGCCCGAGGCTGCATCGTCCCCACAGCAGTACGTCCGTACCGTCAGCCCGCGCTCGGCTGCGGCCTTCGCGAACCCGTCCAGCCCTCGGTGCGCGGACTCATAGCCGGCCCGCAGCAGCTGCTCGGGCCGGTTGACGAACGCGACCCGGCGGTGACCGAGATCCGCGAGATGGTGCACGCAGGCCGCCGCGAGCGCGGTGTGGTCCAGGCCGACCCACCAGCCGCCCTCCGGACGCGCGGTACGGCCTATGGCCACGGCCGGGAAGCCCAGTTCGGCCAGATGGTCGACCCGGTCGTCCCGCAGCCTGATCTCCATCAGGATCGCCCCGTCGACCCGCCGCTCCCCCAGCAATCGCTGGAAGGAGCGGTCGCTGTCCACACCGCTCGGGGACAGCAGCACGTCGTAGTCGTACACCGCGGCGGCCTCCACCACACTGCCGATGAAGTCCAGCTGCATGCTGGTGTAGTGGTTCCCGGCCGGCGGAAAGACCAGACCGATCGTGTTGGTCCGGCCGTTGGCCAGGGCCCGCGCACTTGCGTTGGGCCGGTAACCCAGCTCGTCGATGACGCGCCGGATCTTCCGGCGGGTGTCCTCCGACACCGGACGCTTGCCGCTCAGGGCGTACGACACGGTGCTCCGCGAGACACCAGCCCGCTTGGCGATCTCACCGATGTTCACAGCGACTCCTTCATCGAACCGATTCGCTGCCTCCGGAAGGGGAAGAAGCCTGTCGCATGCAGAGGATGGGAGTAGCGCGTCGACCCGGTGTCGAACCGGTTCGCTTCGATGGGAAGTTAGGAGCTGATCCGTCCGGGTGTCAATACCTCTCGCTCACCCTCGGAAACACATCGGAATCGAATGGGCGGGTAGAACAGGGGCGGGTGGAGAGCGCGGGCCCATGCCTTCGTGAGGCCTCTCGGTCATGGCGGGGCCGCAGGCCGTCGTGCCCGCGGCCCCGCTACGGCGTCGGGGTCAGGACGGGTCGCCGTACTGGAGGCCGCGTCCGTTGGTGCCGACGTAGACGCGCCCGTAGGTGTCGGGGTCGCCGGTGATGACGCCGACGCTGCCGATGGCGCCCCATTGGTGGGCATTGTCGTTGACGCGGAGCCAGGTGGCGCCCTTGTCGGTGGAGCGGAAGACTCCGGTGACGTTCTTGACGGTGCCGATCAGGTACAGGGCCTGGTAGCCGGTGCCCGGCTTGGCCTTGCCGAAGCCGAGGGCCGAGGCGGACTGCACGGACCGGAGCGTGGTGAAGGTGCGGCCGCCGTCGGTGGAGTGCAGCAGTCCCTTGTCACTGCCGGCGATCCACAGGTCCCCTGCGACGCCGGGGACGGCCGTGAGCCGGCCGGAGGGCAGGTTGCCGGCGCGGGCGGTGAAGGTCGCGCCGCCGTCGGTGCTGGCGTAGAGGGTGCCGCCGGACAGTGAGTAGAAGGTGCCGGCCGAGGAGCGGTCGGCGACGACCACGGCGTCGGTGCCCAGGCCGCCGGCCTTCGACCAGGTCGCCCCCTTGTCGGTCGAGCGGTACGGGGCCTGGCCGGCCTCGGTCCACACGATGGTGGAGCCGTCCGCGGAGAGCGCGACATGGCCGTCCTGGGCGGCGGCCACCGGCTCCGCCGGGAAGCCCTTCCAGGTGCGTCCGCCGTCGGTGGAGTAGGCGCCGTCCTGCGCGCCGCCCCGGCCGACGCGGACCATCATCGAGGGGTGGGACTGGGCGAAGTCGATGTCAGTGCTGTTGCTCATCAGCGGGTTCGTCAGCCGCCCGGAGGGCACCTTGGTCAGGGAGTCGTGCCGGAAACCGCCCTGGTCGCCCATGGCGGTGATGACGGTGGCGCCGCCGGGCGGGGCGATCGCGTCCATCAGTGCGGTCTCCTCCAGCCCGCGGGCCCCGCTGCTCCAGTGGCTGGTGCCGCCGCTGTCGGAGGCATTGGCGTCCTTGCTGCGCATGATGCCGTTGCCGGTGCCGTACAGCACGTGCCCGGAGTTGAAGGGGTCGATGGCCAGGGCGGTCATCCAGTGCCCGGTGTGGGTGCCGACGTAAGGCGCGGCGGAGGCGCTGCGGACCGACTTGTCGGCCAGTGCCTTCCAGGTCGTGCCGCCGTCGGTGCTGCGGTAGATCTCGTCCTCGGGGTACCAGCGGTCGAGGGTGGTGACCATCACCGTGGACGGCTTGCGCGGGTCGACGGCCAGACCGGAGAACCCGTAGGAGCCCTGGGACGGGGAGATGTTCTTCCACGCTCCCCTCGTCGGCGTGTACTTCCACACCGCGCCCGCCGTCACGCCGTTGGGTCCGAGGTTGTCGGTGTACGTCAGGTACAGCGAGCCGTCACCGGAGACCACGCCGTGCTGCGGCAACTGGCCGGTGGGCTGCCCGGAGACGGCCTGCCAGGTGTCGCCGCCGTCGGTCGAGCGGTACAGGGAGGTGGACTTGTCGTTGACGCCGACGTAGACCGTCTTGCTGCCGGCCGGGCCGTACGTCACGAAGGAGATGCCGGCGCCGCTGCCCGCCCCGTCCTTGACGGGGAACGAGGAGACCTGCCTCCATGTCACGCCGTAGTCGGTGCTGCGCCACAGGCCGTTCTTGCGGGTGCCCAGCAGCAGGGTGCCGTGGTGCGCGGGGTCGATCACCAGCCGTTCGCCCGCCCCGCGGCCGTCCTCGTTGCCGCCCACCTTGAAGGGCAGATCGGTGCGCTTGAAGGTGCGGCCCCGGTCGGTGGAGCGCAGGATCGCACCGCTGCCCGCCCAGCTGTTGGTGTAGGTGCCCGCCGCGAGGTAGAGCCGCTCGGGGGCGACGGGATCGGTGGCCAGCGCGTCGATGCCCAGCAGGTTCCAGTCCTTCTCGCCGATCCAGTCGGTCAGCGGGATCCACTGCTCGGCCCCGGTGTCCCAGCGGTAGGCGCCGCCCATGTCGGTGCGCGCGTACAGCAGGCCCTTCTCCCGCGGGTTGAAGACCAGTCCGGTGACGTAACCGCCGCCCACCACCTGCGCGTTCTTCCACGCATACGGTCCGGCCGCCGCCGTGGTCGGCGCACCGCCGGCCCCGGACGCCTGTGTCTCGGCCGTTTTCACCAGCTTCCACTGCTGACTGGCGCTGCCGCTGCTCGGATACTGGACGACTGCCGCGCCATCGGCCGTGGAGCCCCCAGAGACGTCCAGCAGCTGGCTGCTCCTGCGGGAGGTGAAGGTGACGGCGCCGGAACCGCTCGCCTCCTCGATCCGCCACTCCTGGGAAGTGGAGGAGCTGTCGGTCTGCTGCTCGACTCCGGCCCCCTTCGCGGTCGAATTGCCTGCTGTGCCCAGCACTTTGCCGCTGTTGCGGTTCACCAGCTCGTAGTAGCCGTCCCCGGTGGGCTTCAGCCTCCACTGCTGGTTGGCGGTGTTCTGGTCGGTCCACTGCTGGATACGGGTGCCGTCGACGGTGGAGAAGCCGTTGACGTCCATCACCTTGCCACTGCGCACGGAGACCAGCCGGTAGTAGGCATGGCCGTCGATCGTCGCGGCCTGCGAGTCCTCCTGGGCGAACAGGAGATACGGCACGACGGCGGCGGGTCCACCGAGCAGCAGACCGGTGGCGGTCCAGCGACGGCGGTGACGTCCGCGGCGCCCGCCGTTCGTGGGGTTGTTCATGGGGGGTGTTCTCCTTGCGTACCGTTCACCAGAGGGCGACGGATCCGTGCACCGCAGTGACCGGATCCGACTCCTTGTGGTCACAGGCACCGCATAGGTTGCCGTGCGCCAGAACCTTTTTTCACGTCATCTCGCGGGGCAGGTCACAGGCGAGGACGAGGGAGCCGTCCGGGCGGCCGGAGACGCTCAGCGGGAGGAGTCCGGAGCACCGCTTGCCCCGGGCCGGGACGGACCACCGCAATGAGCCGGGGCAGCCGGAGGGCCGCCGGTGCGGCAGGTGCGAGTGGCTTCGATGGAAGCACGGCGGGCGGGGTCCGCCCGTCACTCCTCCCCTGTCGTCCCGAAGGGGAGGGGGTCGCCTGAGCGCAGATGTTCTCTCAGCCACTGCTCGGTGTTGCTCACGTGCAGCAGTGCCGCGGCGTGGCTGAGGGCGGCGTCGCGGGTGGACAGCGCGTTGAAGATCGCCTCGTGCTCGGCGAGGGTGCGGCCCGCGGCCCTGTCGTCGACCAGACCGCGCCAGATGCGGGCGCGCAGGGTGCGGCCGGAGATCCCTTCCAGGAGGGTGAGGAGGGTCTCGTTGCCCGTGGCCGAGACGACGGCGCGGTGGAAGGCGGCGTCGTGGGCGTTGAGCCGTTCGACGTCGTCGCGGGCCTCGCGCATGGCGTCCAGGTGCCGCTTCACCTCGGCCAGCTGCTCATCGGAGATCCGCGTGGCGGCCAGTGCCATGGCCATCGGTTCGAGGAGCCGCCGTACTTCCATGAGGTCCCGCAGGGCGATCGAGTCGCCCTGCAGCAGCTCCACCGCACCACCGAGCCCTTCCAGGAGCAGGCTCGGCTGCAGGCTGGTCACATACGTGCCGTCGCCGCGCCGGACCTCCAGGACCCGTGCGACGGCCAGCGCCTTGACCGCTTCACGGGCGAGGTTGCGGGACAGCCCCAGCTGGGCGGCCAGGTCCGGCTCCGGTGGGAGCTTCGAGCCGGGGGGCAGCGCACCGGTCCGGATCAGCTCGCGGATCCGCTCGATGGCCTTGTCCGTCAGAGACACCGCGCATCCCTCCCCGCAGCGTGCCCCGCGAGCACGTCCGACCTGATCAGCCCCTGAGTGCGGAGATCGTCCCAGAGGCAGTCGAGGACGCGCTGACCATGGAGTTCCACGTTTCGTCCGACCTGTTCCGGGGTGCGCATGCCGAGGGTGACGTTGATGATACTGGGATGCGCGTACGGGAAGCCCAGGTACGGGGTGTTCCCTCCTTCGGATCGGTGGGCTGGAGTGCGTACCACCGGGCGATGGCCCGAGTGGACCCCAAGAAGCATCGCCAGACATGCGATGTTTGATTGATCGCACTTCGCATCAAATCCCCACGAGTCAGGCAAGTCGACTGCCTGCACAACGCTTTTCATCCCTGCACGCTGGTTGACATCCCGGGGAGACATGACGGACCTTCATCCGTAACAGGCGGCGCCCTACATCCGTCCCCTTCTGCACAGGGATGTCTCCATGTCACATTCGATCAGCAGACGCCACTTCCTGGCCGGCGCCACGTGCGTGGCCGCTGCGGCCGTCGCCGGAGATGTGCTCGGCGCCGGCTTCGCCCAGGCGGTGCCCAGCGCGTACACACCGGACTGGAACTCCGTGGACCAACACCCGCCGGCCCCGGAGTGGTTCCGGGACGCGAAGTTCGGAATCTACTTCCACTGGGGCGTCTTCAGCGTTCCCGCCTACGACAACGAGTGGTACCCGCGCAACATGTACTTAGCCGGCAGCGCGGCCAACCAGCACCACATCACGACCTACGGCCGGCCTTCGGCGTGGCCGTACCACAACTTCATCAACGGCGCTCAGGACCAGGCGGGCAACACCGTGAAGTTCGCGCCGAAGCTGAAGTCGGCCGGTGGGAGGTTCGACCCTGACGAGTGGGTGCAGTTGTTCGTCGACGCGGGCGCCAAGTTCGCCGGGCCGGTCGCCGAGCACCATGACGGCTTCTCCATGTGGGACAGCCAGGTCAACGAGTGGAACTCGGTGAACAAGGGACCGGGCCTGGACCTGCTGCGGCTCTTCTCCACGGCCATCCGCGCCAAGGGCCTCAAGGTGCTGGTGGCCATGCACCACGCGTACAACTTCACCGGCTTCTACCAGTACGCCCCGGCCCAGACGGACCCCAGCCTCAAGAAACTCTACGGGCAGCTGGGGTCGGCCGCGGAGAACCAGCTCTGGTTCGACAAGCTGAAGGAGGTCGTCGACCGCGCCCAGCCCGACATCCTGTGGCAGGACTTCAACCTGAACGCCGTCGACGAGCAACAGCGTCTCAACTTCCTGGCGTACTACTACAACCAGGCGAACAGCTGGGGCCGCGAGGTCGTCGCCACGTACAAGGACGGCATGCACGGCAAGGGCGAGGTCTTCGACTTCGAGCGCGGCGGCCCGGCCGACATCACCACCCCGTACTGGCTGACCGACGACAGCATCTCCAGCAGCAGCTGGTGCTACACGCAGGGCATCGGCTACTACAGCGTCCAGCAGATGCTGCACTCGTTCATCGACCGGGTCAGCAAGAACGGCAACATGCTGCTGAACATCGCGCCGATGGCCGACGGCACCATTCCGCAGGCGCAGAAGGACATCCTGCTGGGCATCGGAGACCATCTGAAGCGCTTCGGTGAGTCGTTGTACGCGACCCGCGCCTGGACGGCGTACGGCGAGGGCCCGACGAAGATGGGCGGCGGCTCGTTCACCACCCCGCACGCCGGCACGCCGCAGGACATCCGCTTCACCCGCAACAAGGCCGACAACGTCCTGTACGCCACCGTCCTGGGCTGGCCGGGCAGCTCGCTGACGATCAAGACCCTCGGCTCGGACCGGATCAACCTCTCGTCGCTGTCGTCGGTGAAGCTCCTCGGCACCGCCGCCGGCACCTACATCGACCTGCCCACGCCGGCCCAGAACTCCTCCGGGCTCACGGTCACACTGCCCTCCTCGGCGCCGTACAGTGCGAACGCCTACGTCCTGAAGCTCGCCTTCTCCGGCACGATCCCGGGCCTGCGGCCGCTCGCCGGCGCCATCGGCTTCAAGGACGTCAACTACACCGGCGACTACGCCCTGCTCCCTGTCGGCGACCACACCGCGGCCGACCTGAACGCGGTCGGACTGGGCGCGGCCACCCTCTCCTCCCTCCGGGCGGCCCCCGGCTACCGGGTGATCGGCTACTCCGGAGACGACTTCACCGGCACCGCCTGGACCTTCACCGCCGACAACCCCGACCTCAGGGTCACCGGCAACAACGACCAGATCACCTCCCTGAAGGTCCAGCTCAACCCGGCGGCGTACTTCCGGATCACCAACGTCACCGACGGACTCGCCCTGGACAGCGGAGGCAATGTGGCTTCCGGCGCCGACCTCAAGCAGTGGACCTGGGACGGCAGCACCAACCTGCAGTGGCACGCGGAAGCAGTCCCAGACGGCTACTACCGGCTGGTGAACCGCACGAACGGCATGGTCGCCGACGGCTGGGGCGCCACCGACAACGGCTCTCCAGCCCGACAGGCCCCCTGGAACGGCGGCACCAACCAGCAGTGGAAGATCACCCACCGGGGCGGCGACAGCTACTCGATCGCCAACCGCACCACCGGCCTGGTCCTCGACGGCGGCGGCAATGTCGCCTCGGGCTCCGTCACCAAACAGTGGACCTATGACAGCAGCTCCAACCTGCTGTGGACCTTCACGGCCGTCTGACGCACCGGGACCGCCGCAGCGCCATGCCAGCACCCCCACGGACTGAGCGGCGCGACCGGGCCCGGTCTCTCGGTCCTATCACCCATGTGGCGCCCCTGAACCGCTCTTCCCTGCCCCTGACCTGCGTCTTCCTACCGTGTGCCGGCACGAGGGCCTGCCCTGAGGGCCGCCTGCGCGGCCCAGTACCTCGCGGACCGACGACGGTGGCACTTCGGAGGTGGGCAGCCTCGTGCGGCTGCGGCCGCACGAGGCTGCCCTGGTGCTTCAGTTGGGTTGTGCCTCAGCGGAAAGCGGCGATGTTGCGGGCGACCCAGCCGTCGAAGGGGCGCGGGGCGCGGCCGAGGACTCGTTCCACGTCCGGGCCGATCCGCAGTTCGGCGGGGGTCGGGGCGGAGATGATGTCCAGGGTGTCGTCGGCGAGTTCCGCCGGCACGAACCGGGTCATCGTGGCCTTGGCCTCGTCGCGGGTGAGTTCGTGGAACCGTACGGGCGAGCCGAGCGCGAAGGCGATCGCCTCCGCCTGCTGACGCGGCGTGATGACCTCCGGCCCGGTCAGCTCGTACACCCCGCCGGTGTGCCGGTCGTCCAGGAGGCAGGCCGCCGCGACCTCGGCTATGTCCGCCGGGTCGATGACCGGCACCCCTACGTCGCCGAAGGGCGCGGCGACCGTCCCTTGCGTGCGGACGGACTCCGCCCAGGCCAAAGCGTTGGAGGCGAAACCGCCCGGTCGCAGGACGGCCCAGTCCACGCCGGACTCCCGCAACGCGTCCTCCACCGCGCGCATCGCGACCCGCGACGGGCCGAGCGGCCTGGTCGCCACGCCCTGCGAAGACAGCAGGACGACCCGGCGGACCCCACTGGCTGCGGCCAGGCCGATGATGTCGGCCGGCCTGGCTTCGGGGGCGTGCAGGTCCCCGGACAGCAGGAGGAACAGGGCCTTCGCCCCGTCCAAGGCGGGTGTGAGGCTTGTCAGCTCGGCCAGGTCGGCCGTCACATGCCGGACTCCGTCCGGCATCGGCACCGCGTGCCGCGACACCGCCCTCACCAGCTCGCCCGCCTCGGCCAAGGAAGGTGCGCAGCTGACGCAGGCTGAGACAGGCAATCGGTATGAGGTGTTTCACACCGACTGCCCCGCGCGAAACGTGGTCGACCATGTGACCAGCAGATGGGGTATCTGGGTGCTGATCTCCTTGCGGAGCAACGACCTTCGGTTCCACGAGCTGCGCGACAGCATCCAGGGCATCAGCGAGAAGATGCTCGCTCAGACCCTGCGCGCGCTGGTCCAGGACGGCTTGATCTGGCGGGAGGTAGAGCCGACGACCCCGCCCCAGGTCACCTACGGGCTGTCCGAGTTCGGTCAGGACGTCAGCGAGCCGCTGACGGACTTGTTCAACCGGATCACACAGCGGCTACCGCCGCGCAGCCCGGGATAGTGCGGTAGCGGTCGGCCTCGAAGGCGAATCCAGCGACGGGCAGCCCGGCAGGAGTTCAGGCCACCCCGATGACCCTCGGCTTCAAAACGGCGATACTTGTGGGCTCCCCTTGACAGCCGGCGGGTCGCGCCATCACCGGCATGTCTGCACAAGCGCACCGCCCTACCGCGAAGGCCCCGACCAGGGCACGAGACGGATCCCAGTGATGCCCTTGGCCGGGGCTCTGTGTCATGTGGTGCGCGCGTCAGTCGGGGATTTCTAGTCGACCGGCAGACCGAGGAACTTCGCCGGAGCCACCTGAAGGAACTTCGACATCGCGGTGTACAACCGGGTCGTCTCGGGGCTATTGGCATCGGCCGCCAAGCTACGGAACGTCAGTTCCAGGGCCCTGTCACCGTCGCGCACCAAGAGCGTGGTGATCTGGGCCTGCTGCCCGACCGGGCCGGCGAGCATCGTGCGCATCAGCGCCTCGTCGCCGAACCTCTGCTCCACCTCGAGCGGCTTGCTCGGATCATCGGCCGGTTCCACCACCTCGACAGTTATCTCCTGATCGCCAAGGCTGATGGTCCACGCGGCGCACTGGGCGTACACCTGTCGCATGTCGGCCATCCAGCTCGCGGCGGCCCCCGCCACCCGCTCCGAAATCCCCTCATCGACGACGATCGAGGAGTCGGCGTTCGCGAAGGACGTCCTGACCTCCCTCGCGGCCTTGTCGGTGAACGTCCGGTTCAGGAGAGCCGTGGTTTCCGGGGTCGGGCCGGTCATCGACGGCGGGTCTTCGTCCGACGAAGGCGAGGCCAACTCGGTGAAGTCGTCCAGGCCGGCCGGGACCAGATCATCGGCCCCGACCAGTAGGCGCTCAAGGTCCCCGGACAGGGCGGTCGAGGACGTTGACGAACCTTCAGATGTGCTCACTAGTTTCCCTGTTCTCAAGCGATGAACGGTGCGTGACGGACACGGTGTCCCGGACCGCATCGAGCCGCTCAGCCAGGACCTTCTCCTCCTCATCAAGCTCCGCCCGGCGGGCTGCGACGCGTTCGGCAACCTCGTTGATCTCCGTCATCCCGCGAGCCTACGAATCCGTACGCCTCCGCGACCTGGAAACGGACAGACCGGCGTTGACCACCGCCGGACGATCAAGAGCGCAGACTGCCGCCCACAACCAGCACGAGCACCCTCTCGAACGATCACGCCACCCCGATGACCTGCGACTTCAAAATGGCGAGGCTCCAATGGAATCGCTCGACCGGACAGACCGAGACATCCTCGCCCTGCTCCAGGCCGACGGCCGGTTGACCGGCGCGGAGGTAGGGCGCCGCGTCGGAATCTCGCAGCCCGCGGCCGGCGCGCTCATCCAACGGCTGGAGAAGAACGGCGTCATCACCGGCTACCGAGCCGTGGTCGCCCCGGCAGCCCCCGGCCTGAACATTCACGCGGTCATCCGGCTGCGCACCACGCACGCCCAGCTCGCACGAGCCCTGGACTTCGCTTCCCGGCCCCCCGAGGACGTGGGTACAGACCCGCGACCTTCAGTCTCTGTGATGTTGCGGTGCGAACCCTCCTCCCCTGCGACATGCAACGCCGCATGCAGTCCCGCGACGGGCCATCCTGGAAGGGACTTCTCACGCCACGCCAGGATCGGCACCGATCCCCTGTTGCGGACCCGGAGATGGCCTCGTCCTCGGGTCGGGTTGGGTCACGGAGCCGGTGCCACGACGCGAGGACGAGGTTTTCACAGGGTGGACGTCAGAACTGGAGCGCCCAGGAGTCGATCTTCCCGGTGTCCAGGGCCGCGTTGTCGCTGACCCTCAGTTTCCACGTGCCGTTGGCCACCTCGGAGGAGGCGTTGACCGAGTACGTGGTGTTGATGTCGTCGGAACTGCCGCCGGTGCCGTACGACTTGAGCGTGTATGCCGTGCCGTCGGGGGCGATCAGCTGGACCTGGAGGTCACCGATGTAGGTGTGGACGATGTGGACCTCGACGGCGAGGGCGGCGGGCGCGTTGCCCGTCACTCCGCTGACCGTGACCGGGGACTCCACGGTCGAGTTGTCGTTGATCGTGTAGTCGGCGGTGTTCTCGAAGCGGGGGCCGGGCGGGGTCGTCGTGCCGCCGCCGACGTTCAGCAGGCGGTTGGGCGAGCCGGTGCCGGGGCTGCCGACGACGCCGGTGGAGGCGGCGGCGACGAGCCCGGAGGCGACCTGTGCGGGTGTGGAGCCGGGGTGGTCGGCCAGGTAGACCGCCGCCGCCCCGGTGACGTGCGGGGTCGCCATCGACGTACCGGAGATGGTGTTGGTGGCGGTGTCGCTGGTGTTCCAGGACGAGGTGATCGAGGAGCCCGGCGCGAAGATGTCCAGGATGGACCCGTAGTTGGAGAAGCTGGAGCGGGCGTCGCTGGAGGTGGTCGAGCCGACGGTGATGGCCTCGCTCACCCGCGCGGGGGAGTAGTTGGAGGCGTTGGCGCCGTCGTTGCCTGCCGCGACCGCGAAGGTGACACCGGAGGCGATGGCGTTGCGGACGGCGGTGTCGAGAGCGCTGTCGGCGCCGCCGCCGAGGGACATGTTGGCGACGGACGGGCCCGAGTGGTTCTGGGCCACCCAGTCGATGCCCGCGACGACCTGGTCGGTGGTGCCGGAGCCGGAGTTGTCCAGGACGCGTACGGCGACGATCTTCGCCTTCTTGGCGACGCCGTAGGAGTTCCCGGCGACGGTGCCGGCGACGTGTGTGCCGTGGCCGTTTCCGTCCTGGGCGGTGCTGTCGTTGTCGATGGCGTCGTAGCCGTAGGAGGCGCGGCCGCCGAAGTCGCTGTGCGTGATGCGGACACCGGTGTCGATGATGTATGCCGTCACGCCCTGCCCGGCCGAGTCCGGGTAGGTGTACTTGCTGTCCAGCGGGAGATTCTTCTGGTCGATGCGGTCCAGGCCCCAGGAGGGCGGGTTGGTCTGGGTGGCGTCGATGTGGAAGGTGCGGTTCTGCACGACGGACGCGACGGCCGGGTCGGCGGCGAATCGTTTTGCCTCTGCCTTGGTGGCCTCGATCGCATAGCCGTTCAGGGCCTTGCGGTACGTGCGCTCGATCGTGGCGCCGTAGTGCTTGGCCAGGGCCCGGCCCTCGGGGGAGGCGGCCTTCGCCGCGTTCGCCTTCAGGGTCACGAGGTAGCTGCCGGCGACGGAGTTCGCCGCCCCCTCGTACTGGATGCGGCCTTCGGGAGCGACCGAAGTCGCGTCGGCGGGGAGGGCGGAGACGAGGCCCGCGGCGAGCACCGCGGTGGCCGTCGCGCTGATCACGGCAAGTCTTCGCCGGGCATGACGCATCACTGCCATCTGAGGGATCCTCCTCAATCGGTGGTGCGCTGGTGGGGATGGTTCGGACACACCGATGGAGCACAGCAGAGGGTAACAGGCATGCTCATGTCAACATGCCAGGACGTGACTCGCCTGTACCTCTCCCGTGCGCCCGTCGAAAGATTGGGCCTTCTAAAGGAATTGCACAAGGGCCCTGGGCGGACGTAACAAACCTGCCACGGCGCCGACATGACGGACCGCCGACTTTGCCATCGGGGAAAGTGCCTGCCACAGCGACTCGTTGAACCTCCATCAGCACGTCAGCGTCGTAGCGGACGGCTCTTTCGCCGCATCTCGTCGCGGACGATGGGCACGACGCCCAAGCAGGAGTTCACTTCGCCGCGCCGGGCTGGGATCCCGTCAGCTCACCGCCTGCGCTGCGAGGCGGCACGCTGCCATGCCGCGTCCCGCAGCAGCCGCAGGCCGGCGATGACGGTCGAGCCCTCATGGCCGGCGGCACCGAGGGGAAGCGGCAGCCTCCAGACAAGGTCACAGATCACGAGGCCGGCGATGAACGCCCCTGCGACGAGGAGGTTCTGCAGCACGAGTGCTCGGGCCCGGCGGGAGAGGGCGATCACGGTGGGGGCGGTGGTGAGTTCGTCCCGGACGGTCACCGCGTCAGCGGTCTCCCGGGCGAGGTCGGAGCCCGCACGGCCCATGGCCACGCCGATGCGGGCGGCGGCCAGCGCGGGCGCGTCGTTGACGGATCTGCGAGCGCTGCCGTTCGGCCTCGGCCTCGGCATGCTCTTCCTCGCCCTTTACAAGGGCCGGGCCGCCAACAAGTTCGGTCTGCTCGCCGGCCGGATCGTCGCTGTCGACACCCCGCAGATTACCTGGCTGCTCAGCACTTCGGCCGTGGTCCTTCTTGCCCTGGCGGTGATGTGGCGGCCGCTGTCCTCCGCAAGCGCCGACCCGGATGTCGCCGAGGCCCACGGCGTTCCGGTGCGCGCCCTCTCCCTGGCCTTCGTGATCGTGCTCGGCCTCGCGGTCCAGCAGATTGGTAATGGCATTCATTTCCATGTAGCGTTTGCCGTGCTCACCCATCCAGGAGGACCCTCATGGCTGTTCCCAAGCGGAAGATGTCCCGCAGCAACACCCGCCACCGCCGCGCCCAGTGGAAGGCGACCACCCCGACGCTCGTGCCGGTCACCGTCGACGGCGTTCCGTACCTGGTGCCTCAGCGCTTGGTGAAGGCGTACGAGCGCGGCCTGCTGCGCCCCGAGGGCTGATCGTTCATGCCTTCCGACCCCTCCGGCCGACTGCCCGTCACCGTCCTGTCCGGATTCCTCGGCGCGGGCAAGACCACCCTCCTCAACCACATCCTCGGCAACCGCGAGGGCCTGCGCGTCGCGGTCATCGTCAACGACATGAGCGAGGTCAACATCGACGCCGCCCTGGTACGCGGGGGCGAGGCAGCCCTGTCGCGCACCGAGGAACGCCTGGTCGAGATGACCAACGGCTGCATCTGCTGCACCCTGCGCGACGACCTGCTCGGGGAGGTCGACCGGCTGGCGCGCGAGGGCCGCTTCGACTACCTGCTCATCGAGTCGTCCGGCATCTCCGAACCCATGCCGGTCGCCGCGACCTTCGCCTTCGCCCGCGACGACGGCGCCACCCTCGAAGACCTCGCCCGCCTGGACACCATGGTCACCGTCGTCGATGCGGCGAACTTCCTGGCAGAACTGGCGAGCGGTGACGAGCTGGTCGAGCGCGGCCTGGACCAGTACGAGGACGACGAACGCACCGTCAGCGACCTGCTGATGGACCAGATCGAGTTCGCCGACGTCATCGTCCTCAACAAGCTCGACCTCGTCGACGAGGAGGCTGCCGACCGGCTGCGGGCCACGCTCACCCGACTCAACCCGGCCGCGCGTCTCGTCCCGGCCGTCCACGGCCGCGTGAAGGTGAGCGACGTACTGGGCACCCGGCTGTTCGACCTGGAACGCGCCCAACAGGCCCCCGGCTGGGTGCGGGAGCTCAACGGCGACCACGTCCCCGAGACGGAGGAGTACGGGATCTCCTCGACCGTCTTCCGCGCCGAGCAGCCCTTCCACCCCGGCCGCCTGTGGACGTTCGTGACCCAGGAACTCGACAGCGGCGCGTACGGACAGATCCTGCGCTCCAAGGGCTTCTTCACACTGGGCAGCCGCCCGCAGGTGACGGGCCTGTGGTCACAGGCCGGCTCCGTCGCGCGCTTCGAGCCCTCAGCTGCACGCGACACCGACAGCCCCGACTGCCAGGAACTGGTCTTCATCGGCACGCACCTGCACGCGGACGCCCTGCACGCGGCACTGAGCGACTGTCTCATGGCCGACGGCGAGAGCCTGCCGCCCGTCGACCCGTTCCCCGCCTGGGACACGTACGGCATCGACGACACCTGCGAGCACGAGCATCCCGAACTCGTGGTGGGCGCCTGAAGACCCCGGGCCGGGCGGCGAACGCAGCCACGGCGCCGCCCGGCCCGGTATGACACCAAGAGCTCCGGATAAATGCGTTGGACTGACCGGCCCCCGCTGATAGCGTCTGGGCAGCCGTGAGAGAACGCGAGGAGGTGAGACCCATGAAGGCTGTATCCATGTGGGTGCTCCCCCATGTCGTCACGGTGGGCGATTGACGTAGGTGTCGCCGGGAGCGCCTCAACAAGGCACTCCTGAAAGGCAACACCTATGAACTCTGTGCATTCCACTCCGGGCACGGACAACCATCCGGTCGTGGTCACTCGGGTCTCGGACACGCAGTGGCACGCCGTGGAGGACGACCTGACGGTCGGCCGCGGCGTCGCTGCACGTCGGCCCGACGGGCGGCTCTTCGTCAGCATCGACGCGTGGCACGGCGCGGTCTTCGACCGCATCGCCGACGCGATGCTGGCGGACCTGCCGACACCGCTGTACACCGTCGTCGACGAGACCGACCACGACTCCAGGTCCGCCTGGGAGCGGGCCGGCTTCGCCATCGCACGCCGCGAGTGGGGCTATCTCGTGCCCACCGACCCGCGCATCACCGGTCTCGGCTCGGTGCGGCCCCCGTCCGGCGTGACGATCGTGCCCGCCGGTGAGGCGGAGGAGGGCCCGCTGCGCGCCCTGGACCGCCTCATCCGCGACGAGGTCGAGGCCACCGTCGGATGGCAGACGATGCCGGCCGAGGTGCTGCCACGCCCGGCGGGCACCACCCTGCTCGCCCCGTCGAAGTACGCGGTGGCGCGGCACGTGGACCAGTACGTGGGACTCATCCGGGTGGCACCGCTGACCCGCCAGCCACGGATCGGGTTGATAGCCGTCCGGGCCGACAGTCACCGCCGCGGCATCGCCCGGACGCTGCTGGCCCACGCGCTGGGTTCGCTGCACCACTCCGGGACCGCTTCGGCATGGGCCGAGGTGAACGAGTCCAACGCGGCGGCCACCGCCCTGTTCGAGAGCATCGGTGCCCGGCGCACGGCCAGCACCCTGGAGCTCGTCAACCGCTGACGCTCCGCCACATCGAACCGAGCGACCGTTTCCCACCGACTTCGCCGTCACAGAACGAGAGAAGTGACAGACCATGACCAAAACAGCAGGGGGCGTAGAAGCCGAAGGCACCGTCATCGAGTGCCTGCGCAACGCCACCTTCAAGGTGGAGCTCCAGAACGGGCACACGGTGCTCGCCCACATCAGCGGGAAGATCCGGAAGAACCGCATCAAGATCCTCCCCTACGACCGGGTGCTCGTGGAACTCAGCCCCTACGACCTCACCCGCGGCCGGATCCGCTACCGCTACCGGGCGTAGCGGAAGGAGCCGGCGCCTCCGAGACCACCCGGTAGGACAATCAGAAGCCGCAGCGGTTCTGCTGCTGACGCGTCACGTGGTGAGGTACTGGCAGCGGTCGCCGTGTTCCGGGTGCCAGTCCACGGTCTCCCAGGCGGCGTCAGGCAACGCGGCCAGCCAGGGCCCGGCCGACTCCACGCACAGCGCGCCGCCCACGGCGTCCCAGGACAGCAGGGCGTCGGGGCGGTCCGCCGTCAGAACCGCCCCCGGCTGCGCGCGGCAGCGCAGGTCAGGTCCTCAAGCGCCGCGTACAGGCGCTGCGGATGGAAGGGTGGGCCGGTGTGCTGGTAGGGATACTTCGCCGGGTAGTCGCTCGCGCCCGGGGGTGCCCGCGAGGGCGGAGACCGAGGCGATGATCGGTGAGCTGGCACTGGTGCCGCCGTAGGTGTCGTAGACCGCCACGCCGGTGGCCGGGTCGGCGACCGCGGAGACGTCGGCCTCCGTGCGCTTGGAGCAGCCGGAGCCGGTGCCCTCGGTGGAGTTGGTGTGCCACACCGACTCGCTCCAGCCGCGAGAGTTGGAGGCGGTGGTGAGCGCTCGCTGCTCCGCGTCCTCGACAGTGGCGAGCCCGAGTACAGCGGAACCCACGACACGCACCAAGCGCCAGCGTGACCCACCGAGCGCAGAAGCCCCCGCCGAATGCTCCGGACGCTGTTGCGCTTCGGCGCCGTCGGACGATCAGGCGTAGCGTGAAGTGACGGATTTATGACTGATGAGGGCCTGGAGGAGTCCGACGCCGATCACAGCCTCGGCACCGGCGAGGGCACTGATCCCAGCGTCGCTCTGACCGGAGCGCCCGCTGGGTTTTTCGCGGGCTGAGAGACGAAAGGCCACCCATGCCTCGATCCATGCGCGCGCTCGTAGCGGTAGAGGCCGGCGAGCCCGCCGATGTCCTGCGGCTGGAATCCCGGCCGGTTCCCACGCCGGGCGCCGGTCAGGCGTTGATTCGTGTGAAGGCGACCCCGGTTCACGCGAGTGATCTGCACGTGCTGCGCGGCCGCTACGGCTTCTCCCCGGAGTTTCCCGCTGTCGGAGGCAAGATGGAGTGCGTGGGGCGTATCGCGGCCCTGGGCCCGGAAACCGAGGGGCTGAAGCTCGGTGAGCGCGTGGTGGTCGCCGCGGTCCCGGCTGTACCCGGGCCCCCTATGGCCGGCACCTGGCAGGAATACCTCGTAGCCAACACACGCAGGCTGCTGTCGGTCCCCGACCATCTGAGCGACTCCAGCGCCTGCCAACTCGCCGTCAACCCGTTGACGGCGCTGCTCCTCGTGACGGGCGAACTCGACGTACAGCCGGGCGAATGGCTGTTGCAGACGGCCGCGGGCTCCACCGTCGGCCGGCTCGTCATCCAGCTGTCCCGGCATCTGGGGATTCGCACGATGAATGTCGTGCGGCGACGTGGTGCCGTCGAGGAGATCAAAGCGCTGGGTGGGGATGAGGTCATCTGCACAGAGGACGAAGACCTGGTGCAGCGTGTGACCGAGGCAGCGGGACCAGCCGGCGTGCGAAAGGCCATCGACTGTGTCGCGGGTCCCGTGGGTGCCCAGGTGTCCCAGGCGCTTGCTCCGGGAGGAGAGCTGGTGATCTACGGTGCGCTCTCCACCCACCGGCAGACCGACCCGGCGGCGTTGACGATCCCGCTGCAGGCGCGCTCGGTCATCTACCAGGCCAAAACAGTCCGTGGCTTCTGGCTGAACCGCTGGTTCGGCACCGCCTCACCCGAGGACGCGCTGCACGCGCTGGCCCAGGTGCGCGGTCTCGTCGCCGATGAGGTGCTGAGCATTCCCCAGGGCCGGCCGTTCCCGCTCGAACGCTTCGCAGAAGCCGTCGCGCTTGCCGAAGCGCCCGCGCACGGCACCAAGCCACTGTTCGTCTTCGAAGACGGACAGGACGAAGGTGGTGGGCCGGAGCCCGTGGACGTGGCCCGGGTGTGAACCCGCCTCAGCGTGCCCGATGTGCGCCGGCAGCCCTGCCCGGCCGACCTCGGCGGCCCGGACGGCAAGCGGATCAGCGAGTGAACAGCTCGGGGTTCTTGCGGACGAAATCGGCCACTCCTGCAGCGGACCGCCCGGTGACCTCTGCCATGCCGTCTGCCTGGCGGTCATAGCGGCCGGCCACGTGTAGACGAGCCATGGTGGAGATGTGCTGGAAGACATGGTCCGGCAGTCCCAACGCCCCGAGATCGTTGTCGAGCCATTCCTGCAACGGGACGTCGGTGTAGCCGACCGTGCGGTGCAAAGCATCGGAAATTTCCGCGGCCAAAGCGGCGATGTCCTGTGATCTGGGACCGGTCAGCTCATAGATCCGGCCGATGTGCCGGGCCGGATCGGCCAGAATCTCCTCGACGACCGCGGCAACGTCACCGGCCGCGATCGGGGAGGTTTTCGCCTTGCCGAAGGGCCACCTGATGGCGCCGTCCTTGGCGATCGAGGAAAACGCGGTGTGGAAGAGCGGGTTCTCCATGAAGACGGTGGGCCTGACCTGGACCACGGGCAGGCCCGACCAGTCGAGGACCTGCTCGACCAGCCACTGCTGACGATGCTGATGCGACTCGGAGCCGCTGGTGGCGTCCATCTCGGAGACGGTCAGTTGCGACATGTTCACGAACGCCTCCAGCCCTCCGTAGGCGCGCGCGACCGCGGCTGTGGTCACGGCGGCCAGCAGATACTGTGCCGACACGGCCATGCCGAAATAAAGCCGCCCGCAGCCGTCGAGGGCGTCGGCGACATCACCGGCACGCGTCAGATCTCCCACCACGACTTCGGCGCCCGTCGCGCGCAGCGCCTGGGCACGGTCGTCGTCCCGGCGCACCAGAGCACGGACCTGGAGGCCCCGGCGCCGAAGGCCTTGGACCACGGTCCTGCCGACGGCCCCGACGCTGCCCGCAGCACCGGTCACCAGAATGGGCCGCACGCCTGATTCCGCGCTGTCGTCCACGGAAGCAGCCTGCGGCCCGCACGACCAAGGCGCAACCGGGGTGACGTCCAGCCCCCAGACCACCCCAGGGGCCACCGCTCTGCACCCGGGCTATCTGCCGCCCGTCTCCTCGGCACCCTTCGTCGCCAGCGCCATCGCCTCCAGCCTCGGACTGCCTGGCGTCGCCGACGCCGCCTTCGCGGTGGGGCTGCTGTACTGGCTCGCCTTCGGCACCGTCATCCTCGGCAGCCTCGTCACCGGTGGCCCCCTGCCCGGGCCCGCCCACCCGGCCCTCACCGTCCTGACCATCCCACCGGCCACCGGCGGAATCGCCTGGACCGCCGCCCACGAGCGCCCACCGGTCCGGCTGACCGGAAAGTGACAGCCCGCAGCCCCGGTATGCAACCCAGCGGACCCCGAGTTCTACTCCAACGGTCTCGATCTCGAATGGCTCGCCGCGTACAGCGACGCGCGCCTCGACTACGTCAACTCCGTCCACGGTCTGTTCGCAAGGTTCCTGTCCCTCCAGCTGATCACCGTAGCCGCGCTGCAGGGACACACGTTCGCCGCCGGAGCGATGCTCTCTCTGACCCACGACTTCCGCCTCATGTGCGCCGACCGGGGCTTCTGGTGCCTGCCCGAGGCAGACATCAACATCCCCTTCACTCCCGGCATGTCCGCCACGCCATGGTCTCCGCCCGTCGTTTCGGCGGCCAGGAAGCCGCCGCCGCCGGAATCGTCGACCAGGCCCTGGACGAGGGCGCCCTGCGCACCGCCGTCCTCGAACTCGCCCAGGCCCACGCGAGCAAGGCCGGCGACACCCTCGGAACCATCAAGACGCGCATGTACGCCGACGTCCTCACCACGCTCCGCGACACGACCCACCCCCTGGGCTGACGCCATGCCGAGGCGGTCGCCGACCCGGGCGGGGCACGAAAACTGCACGCCCACCACCCGGCCGGTGATCGCCACCGTGCGGATGCGCCGCGGCAAGGCAGCCAACTCCGTGGCACCCCGAGTTCCGTCAGCGAGGGGCTGGCCCCCGCTCGTGAGGCTGACTGCACCGGTATGCGCAACCTGCGCGCCGACCCGCAGTCGTGATGCCGGTGTCGCGCCGCCTGGCGCAGTCATAGCCCGTCACAAGATCAGCCCGCCGTGCAGGTCGTCTGCGAAGTCGGCCGTGTCCGTGAGTCCGAAGGCCACGCGCTGGAGCAGGAATCCGTGCAGCAGCCCCATCACCACGCGGGCTGCGCGGTCCGGGTCCATGGCGGCGGGCACCGTGCCCGCGGCCCGGCCGCGGCGCAGAGCGTCGGCGACAGTGGCGCGGACCTTTTCGAAGCCCTCCGCGGCCGGGCCGCGTACCTCGTCGTTGCGCAGCACCTCCGCCCACGTCTGCACGACGCAGCGCAGCAGTTCCTCCACTGCGACCTCGTGCCCCGCCGCGTCCTGCACCGTCTCGCCGCTGATGGTGCCGAGCGCGGCGGCCACCAGTTCCGCGACGGACGGGGCCTCCGCGCTCTCGGCCAGCCGCTCAACCGGCTCGAAGATCAGCCGGAACGCGTCGCCCGCGATAGCGAGGATGATCTCCTCCTTGCTGGTGAAGTAGCGGTAAGGCGCGCCGGCCGAGACGCCTGCCTCCGCGGCGATGTCCGGCATGGAGGTCTGGTGGAACCCGTCGCGGGCGAAGCAACGACGGGCCGCGGCGACGATCTCCGCACGCTTCGCCTCGCGGCGCTCGGCTGTGATGCGCGGCATGGCCGCCTCCTTCATCGTGAATGAACATTCATCTTGACAGCTCCACTGTTCCGGGACCACCCTAAAGTGAACGGTCATTTACGGAAGCGGGCCACTTCACGGACTCCCGGAGAGGAGATCCACTGATGAGCACCGAGCTGAGCATCGGCGTCTACGCCTACGAGCACACCGAGGCACTGTTCGACGGCCGGGTCACGGTCGACGGGGTGGACGCGACGTTCGAGACGGCACCGCTCGTGTCGGACATCTTCCGCCGCGCCGTCGAGGGACGCTTCGACCTCGCCGAGTTCGGTCTCACCTACTTCCTGCGCACCTTCGACCTCGACGACGCGCCGTTCCTGGCGCTGCCGATCCTGCCGACCCGCAACTTCCGCCACTCGGCGATCTTCGTGAACACCGCCTGCGGGATCGTGAAGCCGCAGGACCTGGCCGGCAGGACCGTCGGCGAGTTCGCTCTCTACGGCCACGACGCCGGGGTCTGGCCGAAGGGCATCCTGGCCGACGAGTACGGCGTGACCCCCGACCAGTGCCGCTGGGTCATCGGCGGCACCAACCACCCCATCCCCGCCTTCGACTGGATCCCGCAGCCCGTCCCGGACGGCGTCGACGTGCGCCACGCGGAGGAAGGCCAGGCCCTGGGAGCCATGCTCGAATCCGGCGAGATCGACGCACTGGTCTCCGTCGACGTGCCGCAGGCGGTGCTGGACGGCTCCCCGAAGGTCGCCCGCCTGTTCCCCGACTACGAGGCCGTGGAGCGCGACTACTACCGCCGCACCGGGATCTTTCCCCCGATGCACATCATCGCGATCCGCAGGGAACTGGCACATCGGCCGGGCCTCGCACGGGCTGTGTACGACGCCTTCACGCAAGCCAAGGAACTCGCTCAGCGCAAGTACCTCGACGACGCCACGAAGCAGCACATGAGCGTCATCACGCCGTGGTTCAGCACGCTGTTCGAGGAGAACCGTCGGCTGCTCGGCGACGACTGGTGGCCCTACGGCGTCGCCGCGAACCGCAAGGCCATCGACACCTTCCTGCGCTACCACCACGAGCAGGGCCTGTCGAAGCGAAGGCTGACGTGCGAGGACATCTTCGTGCCGGAACTCCTCGACACCTGAGTCGAGCGGCAACGGCGTCTCGGGCTTGTCGATCCGAGAAGGCGAGACTGGCCGTCGTCACGGCCAGGGTGACCCGGATGCCGGCGAACCGCCGGCGGCAGGCGTTGGCCTCCAGGGGCCCCAGCAGTGCCCGTTGCAAGCTCGACTCGGAAGAACTGCGCGTACTGGAGACGGTGCTGGATGCCGACCCGGCCGCCTACGGCTGGGCCGACCAGTGCTGGACGCCGGCCCGGATCGCCGAGATCGTGCGCCGCCGGTTCGGCGTCGAGTACACGGCTACCTCATGGGAAGCCCCGTCCAGGATCCGCCGCGCCCCGCGCTCGACCAGGATCGGAATGAAGCCACGTACAGGCCGGTTCCTGAACGTGGCATAGGCCCCCGCCACGACCGCCGTGATCTCGTCAGGGCTGTGCGTCTCGCCGCAGGCGGTCTTCAGGCGCTCGACGGCAGAGTTAGGCATTGCCCAGTCCGGTCCGTTCTTCCCGCAAGGCGGGGTCAGCGGTAATGAGAACGGACTTGAGCTGGTTGATGGCCTGGGTGCGGGCGCGGGACAGGGACGCCCCGTAGGAACCGGCCCCCTCCACCCGGCCCGCCTCACGGCTCCCCACTTCCTGGGCCCACTCCAGCAGATGGCGGTATCCCGCCGCCGTGGCCGGGAACTCGCCGGTGGCAAGCACCGTCCCCATCACGGAGAGCACCGCAGCCACATGGGCATCCCGGTGCGTATCCACTCCCAGCACCACCTCCCCCGCAGGGCGACGACGACGGGTCTGCCGAGCAGGCGGCGTACAGGACATGGTCGAGTTGGACATGCCCGAGCCTTCCGGTCCGATGGCGCGTCGCCTTGCGCACCGTCCCCGGCCAGCGCGGCCGATCGAGGCGTTTGGAGTGCCCGTTGCCTCGTTGTAGGCCGTTAGCCTGTCGGTATGTCAGAGCGTGTCATGCTCGGTCGCACGGACGGCCTGATCACCCTGGGCGCCGCGGACGCTCTGTGGGTCGATTCGACGGCCAACAGTGCTGTGCCGACGGCTTCTGGGGCACTCACCTGCTCTCCTGCCCATGCCCGGGCGGGGTACGTCCTGCTCGGCAGCCGTCTGGTGGCGACGGTGCGGGCGAGCGGCGGTCAGTGGAGTGTTCGGGAGGGTGAGGTGCGCCGGGCAGCCGCGGAACTGAACGCGGTGCGGATGAACCGCCACGACCTGGTCCGCATCGGTCCGTTCCGTGGGGCGCTGAGGCAGGAGTACCACGAGGAAACGCCGCTGCGTTGGCGCCAGCGCATCACGCGGGAACTGCAGGAACCGGGCGGCCCCCAGCGCACGGCACGACGTGAGGACGGTCGGCCCTACCATCTGGCGGGGATCGACTGGCGGCAGATGCTCGTGGAGCAGACCCGCGACGGGACGCAGCGGACGTGGTGGCTGCCGCGCGCCGTGGTCAGGCTGCTGGACGCGGCCGAGCACGCCGAAACGCAATGGGTGCACGCCGCGCGGACTCGCCGGCCAAGCGCTGCCGTCACCGAACCGCCCTCCCTCCCCAGGCAGGCCCGAGACGCCGACGGCCGGCAGACGACGAGCCCCGAGAACCCCACCGCCTCACTGCGCCCGTACAACGGGGAGTTGGAGGGCCAGCTGTACTCGGCGCTCAGCCGGAAGCCCGGTACCTCCCGCAGGATGGCCGGGTGGATGTGCGCCGTCTGCGGCACCGCGCCCGCCACCGTGCTCGACCACTGCCACGAACACGGCTACGTCCGCGCCCCCGTCTGCCAGTCCTGCAACACACTAGAACGCCCCGACCACCTGTACAGCAACGACATTCGCGTGGCGAACCGCTACACACGCCTCTTCCACACCGACACCGACCACTGGCTTCGCCACTGGCACCGCTGCCCCGGATGCCGCGCACGGACCACCCTGCCCCTGCCGCACCTCGCCGCATGGACCGCCCACATAGCCTGCCGGTCGCTGCGCCCGACCCACCGCGCCTCCCGCGGGCGCAAGCCCTGCGGTGTGCTGCGCGTGTCCTGGACGGGCAGTCAGAACGCGCCCCGATCCTGCCTGCTCACTGTCGCAGTCGACTTCTGCCCCTCCGGCGAGCACCGTGTCCTGGCGCAAGTCGCCTACCGCGAAGCCGTCGAGCGGTTTCGTGTCTGGCTGGCCGAGACGGCCCCCGCCGTGGCCGCCGCGGCCGGTCCTGACCGCTTGGACGACCTCCCCGCCCGGTCCCGGCCAGTCATCGCGGACACCAGCGGCGAGGACACCGCACTGTTCTGAGCGAGCACCGGAAGGCCTGACACCCCAACGTCACCTCGCAGCTACCGGCCCCCGACACGGTCACCCCGCACCCCCGGTTCGCCTCCCGCACGCGGGCGGCCGCGTGACGACAGCCGAAGCCGCATACGTGGCTTCAGCTGAGTGTGACGTCCACAGGGCGTGATCAGTGAGCGCTCGCGATGGGCTGTTCGGACCAGATGGTCTTGTGGTTCTGGCCATGGCGGCAGCCCCAGCGCTCGGCGAGTTGTGCGACGAGGAACAGGCCGCGTCCGCCCTCGTCGGTGGTGCGAGCGCGACGCAGACGGGGTTGGGCGCTGTTGGAGTCGGTGACCTCACAGACCAGAACGTGGTGGCGGATCAGTCGCAGCTCGGCCGGCGGACGACCGTAGCGGATCGCGTTGGTGACCAGTTCACTGACGATGAGTACGGTGGTGAGGAGGAGGTCGTCCAACCCCCATGCGGTGAGTTGGCGGGTCGCCCATTCCCGGGCCTCGGAGACGGCAGCGGGATCGGCCGGTATCTGCCAGTGAGCGGTGTCCTCGGCCGGTACGGTGCGGGTACGTGCCAGCAGCAGGGTCGCGTCGTCACGCGGTGCTTCGTCCACCAGGTCGTCGAGGAGGGCCCTGCCGGTCTCGTCCAGGGCGCGGTCCGCTCGGCAGGAGGCGGCGAGCGCGTCGGTCAGCCGCCGGAGCCCGTCGTCGATGTCGTGCGCGCCCCGGTGGACCAGGCCGTCGGTGTAGAGCGCGAGGACACTGCCCGGTTCGACGTCGATCGTGGTTGTCTCGTACGGCATGCCGCAGACGGCGAGGGGTGGCCCCGGCAGAATGTCGACGGCTTCCGCACTCCCGTCGGGCCGCACGAGCACGGGCGGCGGGTGCCCGGCACTGGCCATGGCGCAGCGTCGGGTGACTGGGTCGTAGACCGCGTACAGGCAGGTGGCGCCCACGGCGTCGTGGTCGCCAGGGGGTGCTTCCGCCGCGAGGCGCTGGACCAGGTCGGCGATGCGGGTGAGCACCTCGTCCGGCTCCAGTTCCAGATCGGCGAGTGTCTGGAGGGCGGCGCGCAGACGGCCCATGGTGGCGCTCGCGGGTATGCCATGGCCGATCACGTCTCCTGCGACGAGGGCCAGCCGGAGAGAGGGCAGGGCAATGGCGTCGTACCAGTCGCCGCTTGTGCCCGCTCCACGGCCTGTGGGCAGATAGACGGCGGCGGTCTCGGCTGCCGGGGTGTCGGTCGTGGCCGGGGGAAGGAGTCTTTGCTGCAGGGCCATGGCGGCTCTGTGCTCGCGCGTGTAGCGGCGGGCGTTGTCGATGGCGAGTGCTCCCCGTGAGGCGATCTGCCTCATGAGATCCACCTCGTCCTCGGTGAACGGTTCGGACGGACCGGTGCGCCAGACCACGATCGCGCCGAGGGTGAGGCCGCGCGCGTGCAGCGGTGCCACCATCACCGCCTGGGTGTCGTGCGGGAGGAACTGCTCCACCAACTGCCGGCCGCCGACCAGCGCGATGAAGTCGTCCCGGCTGTAGACGACCGTCTCGCCGTGCTGGAAGCGGCGCAGGAGGGGGTGGTCGGACAGGGGTGGGACGAGGTTGCCGCGCTGGATGCCGGGCGGCCACGCTGCGGTGGCCGGCGCCAAGGCCGCGTTACGCAGATGCGGCTCTCCTCCGCCCAGCCGCTCGATGGGTTCGTCACCGTCCAGGACGGCTTGCGCAAGGTCGACTGCGGCGAGATCACCGAAGGCCGGTACGAGGACGTCCGCGAGATCGTGCGCGGTCCGCGCGACATCCAGGGAGCCTCCCACGCGCTCGGCGACCTCACGGGCCAGATCCAGCTGTCGGCGGGCACGTAGTTGGTCGGTGTCGTCTATGTACAGGGCTGCGACCCCTGCGGGGCGTCCTTGTGTGTCCTCCAGAGGGAAGGCGGACAGCGACAGCGCGTGCCTCCGCGCCGGATGGTGCCGCCAGGTCACTCGCTGGTTCCTGTGGATCACCGGGACGCCCGTATCGAGCACCTGCCGCAGTACCGCCTCGATGCTCTCGGCGTCCTCGGCGCACAGCACGTCGCCCAGTCGGGCGCCGGGCTGTACGGGACGGCCGTCGGGAGTGTCCGGCATCGCGTTCGTCTGCACGGTGGTGAGATCCGTGGCGTGCAGGGCGATCGTGATCCGGTTCTGTGCGGACAGCGCGCGCAGGAGCGCTGCGCCGTGCCGGTGGTCGGCGACGTGAGGAGTGGGGGCCGCGAGCACGAGGAAGTCCGCCGAGCCGCTCACCCGTGTGGTCCGGAATGTGACGTCGATCGTGTTGCCGCACTGGTGACGCAGTCGTACCCGGCCGGTCGCCGGCAATGGTGCGGCCCTGCGCGGGTCGTGCGGGCGGTCGGCCATCAACTCATGCACGGGGCGGCCGTGGACCTCGTCGGCGCGGAACCCGGTCAGGTCCTGTGCTGTGCCGGTCCACGCCACCACCGTGCCCCGATCGTCGAGCACGGCCGCGGCCAGGCCGTCGAAGGCAGGCGGCCGGCCGCCGGGGCCGGCGCCGCTCGTCGCACCTCGGGAGGCGCCTGCCGGGTCGGCGTTTTCAACATTCGATGCGTCCATGTATCTGGCTTCCATTACGAGGATCCGCAGCCACAGGAGAAGGGGGGTCCTGTGGCCACTGTCGGCGCTCAGAGGGCGCCTGCCGTGGATGGCAGGTCCTGTTCGGCCCAGACGACCTTGCCGTCTGCTGCTGAGCGGGAACCCCACCTGCGCGACAGCCGGGCGACCACATATAGGCCGCGGCCATGCTCGTCGAGAGGGCGCGGATGGCGGGTGCGAGGCCGACCGGTGCTGGTGTCGGAGACCTCGCACGTGAGGACCCGGTGCTGGATGAGCCTCAGGCGACTCGGGCCGTCACCGTGACGGATCGCGTTGGTGACCAGTTCACTGACGATCGACTCCACGGGTGTTACCAGCGCCTCCAGAGCCCATTGCCTGAGCTGACGGGCCACCAGGTGCCGGGCCGTCGGGACGGTGACGAGTTCGTTCGACAGGTCCCACGAGGCGACCTGGGCGGGTTGCAGTGCGCGCGTCCGTGCAAGAAGCAAGGTGACGTCATCGGCCGGTGCCTGCGCCAGCAACGTCTCCATCGCCCGCGAGCACAAGTCCTCCAGCGAGGCACCGGGTTGCGCCAGGGCGGTGCCCAGGCGCTGCAGGCCGACGTCGATGTCCTCGCTGCGGGTTTCAACCAGGCCGTCGGAGTAGAAGGCGAGCACAGTCCCTTCGGGCAGTTCCAGTTCCACGGACTCGAAAGGCACCAGACCGAAACCCAGGCCGAGTGGGGCCCCGGCGGGCAGATCGGGGATGGTGACCCTGCCCTGTGCGTCGACGATCAGGGGTGGTGGATGCCCGGCCCGCGCCAGCGTGCAGCGTCGGGTGGTCGGGTCGTAGACGGCGTACAGACAGGTGGCGCCCACTACCGCGGGGACCGGATCGGAGACGTCGGCGTCCTCGTCGTTCAGTCGCCGGACCGTGTCGTCGAGGTGCGCCAGCAACTCGTCCGGGGGCAGGTCGAGGTCCGCGAGCGTGCGCACGGCCGTGCGCAGCCTGCCCATGGTCGCCGCGGCATTGATGCCGTGGCCCATCACATCGCCGACGACAAGTGCCACCCGGGCGCCGGACAGCTCGATCACGTCGAACCAGTCGCCCCCCACGCCGTGGTCCATGTCTGCCGGTACATAGCGCGAGGCGACCTCGACAGCAGCACCGCCCTGCACCCGGTGCGGGAGCAGGTCGCGTTGCAGGGTGAGGGCGGCGGCGCGCTCGCGCGCGTACTGGAGCGCGTTGTCCAGGCAGAGCGCGGCCCGGGTGACCAGCTCCTCGGCGAGGAGCAGGTCGTCCTCCTGGAACGGCGTCTGTTCCTCGGAGCGGCCGAACAGTGCCAGTCCCAGCACGCAGCGCCGCGCACGGATGGGTACGACCATGAGCGAGTGGATTCCGCTGTCGCGTACCTTCTGCGTCCGCACCGGGTCGTGCTCGACCCAGGGGCCGGCACAGGCGTCCAGCACCGGTTCCAGGTGCGACCGGCCCGTGCGCATGGCGGCGGCGAACGACGAGTCCGGGTGGGGGTGGACCACTTCTTCGCGCACCCACGGCAATTCCGGGATATTCGGGTCGATAGAGGCCAGACCGGCACGGCGCAGCAGCGGCGGGCGGCCACTCGTCGTGCCGGTCCGCGCCGACGGCTCGACGCCGAACGGAACAGAGTCCACGAGATCGACAAGGGCGTGGTCGGCCAGCAAGGGCACGGTGAGTTCTGCCAGTTCCTGCGCGGTCTGCATCACATCGAGGGTGCTCCCGATGTGCGTGCCGGCCTCGCTGAGGATGGCGAGGCGCTCGCGCGCCCGCCGGTTTCCGGTGACGTCCACGATCATGGAGCACACGCCCAGTGGCGTGCCGTCCGCACCCTGGAGACAAAAGAACGAGGCGGAGAACGCGTGCTCACGGGGCCGGTCCGCCGGCGGCCACGCACGGTACTCGTGCACCGTGGTCGTGCCGCTCTCCAGCACCTGCCGCATCACGACCTCGAGTGCTTCGGCCTCGACGGCGGGCAGTGAGTCCTTCAGACCGCGTCCGAAGCGTCGGTGACGAGGAACGCCGTCGTGCCGCTCCATGGCGTCGTTCACCCAGACACAGCGCAGCTGCGGGTCATAAACGACGATGCCGATCGGGGCGCGGGCAAGGAGCGATTCCCGCACCGGTCCCCCGGTCGCGCCCGAGGGCAGGGAACCGATGTCCGTCACGGACACCAGCCACTGGATGCCGGCCTGCCCCTGCAGCAGCGAGACCCGCAACGTCATCCTGAGTGTGTGCCCGTCGCGGTGGCGTATCGCCGCGGTGCCGGACCAGCCACCTCGCGCACGGCACTGCTCGGCGAACGCCGAAGCCCGCCGGGCGTCCTCGGGAGGCGGCAGCACGTGCGCGGCGGACCGGCCCACCACCTCCCCGGCCGCATAGCCGACGAGTTGCTGAGCGGCGTAAGTCCACCCCACGACGATGCCCTCGGCATCGATCATCGCTATCGCGGCATCGGGCGACTCAGGAAGGTTCACCGGCTCGGCGAGGAGGGTGTGGTCGGTGTTGGTCATCGCGGTCCGTCCCATCGGTGCGGAAGTAGGAGCGTCGGCACTGTGGCCCGGCGGCCCTGTGTGCAGCCGCGGCGAACGGCGATGTCCCAGTAAGCGGCACACGGTGCGGCATGTGGCCTAGTGGAGCATATGTCCAGTTCTGATTAAATAGTCAGATGTAACCGCTTGGACGTCAAGGCCCTCAAACATGATCGAACAATCAGAAATGTGGGTTGCAGCTCATGGCGCCACGCGGCTTTACAGGTGAACGGGCAGGTGGCGGGGTCCGCGGAGCACGGCGTTCTGCCGAGTACGGCGGTGGGTCCATGCCGCTGCCGAGCGGATGACGAAGTTGGTGAACCGGTCGAGCCCGGCGATGCCGGTCGGCGGGATGGGCGCCGATTGGTGGGCTCATTCGGCGCGGCAGCCAGGAACAGCTCGCCCGAGGCTCAGACCAGTCATCCACTTACTGATCATTTCAGAATGAGGTTCGGAGTCGCCTCAAGCAGATGATGCTGCAGGCGAGTTGGAGCAGTCCGAGGTGGAGATCGGCTCGTATCTCATAGCGGATCCGCAGGCGTTTGAACTGGTGGAGCCAGGCGAAGGTGCGCTCGACGACCCACCTGGTCCTGCCCAGGCCGGATCCGTGGGCGGTGCCTTTGCAGGCGATCTTCGGTGTGATGCCGCGAGCGCGGAGGAGCCGACGGTACTTGTCGTAGTCGTAGCCACGGTCGGCGAAGGTGTGCCCCCACGCCACCGGTGGTGGCAGAGCTGCCGCCACCGCGACCACTGCTGACTGCCCCGACCGCCACCGGCCCGCACCAGCGATCACACCGGCAGCCACCGCCTCCATGCCTGATTGCCGGTGCCGAGACCGCCACCGTGGTGGTCACTCCGCTGCAGCGAATGTCCGAGATCGCCCCGGCCGGTGCGTTGCGCGCGCCGCGTAACGCCGGGATCACCGCCGCGGCAGCGCCAAGTGTGCGAAGTCGGCGCTCGCTGCGGTCGGTCCGGCTTCGCCGATCAGTGCTGGACGTGCGGACGTGCGTGGAACAGGGGGCGCCGCTCGGTGGGCGCGCCGGCGGCCAGATGTCCGATCTCGACGCGTGTCCTGATAGCGCGGACCACCTCGGTCAGGCCGACAACGATGGCCATGACGCCCACTACCAGGGTGAGTGTCGAGATCGAGGCGAACGGCATGACGATCATCACGATGCCGGCCATGGTGCCGATGATGCCGAAGGCCACGTGCCAGCCACGCGCCGGCATGGTCTGATCGGAGGCCGCCGCGACCGTCTCCAGGGTGCCTCGCATCAGCCAGCTGAAGCCGATCCACAGGGCGAGCAGAAAGAGCGACTCGAGGGGGCCCCGGAAGCAGATCAGTCCCAGCAGGACGGAGGCCGCGCCGGTGACGAAGTGCAGCACGCGGAGATGCCGGGGGACGTGGGTGCCGAAGGCGGCGGCGAGCTGGAAGACACCGGTGGCCAGCAGGTAGACGCCGAAGAGCACGCCGACGACGCGGAGGGTCTCGCCCGGCCAGACCAGGGCGATGACGCCCAGGGCGATGGTGGCGAGGCCCATGGTGAGCAGGATCTGCCAGCCCATGTTCGCCAGGGCGGCCATGCCTTCGGTCAGGCGACCCTCTTGTGGTTCGGTGCCGCGTGGGGCAACGGGGCTGGGGGAATCGGAGGGAGATGCCATGGCGCCGGCCTCCTTCTGGGCGCAGCGTGGTCACGTCCGTACATGTCCATCGTCACCCGATCAGCCTCATGTTGCTCGGTGGAGAGAGCCGGGGTCCGTGGTTCTCCCGGCCCTGTCTGCAGTCGGCGCACGTTCCGCAGCCCCAGGAGCCGTACACGATCACAGGGTCTCCGGGCGCGAACCCGGTGACACCCGCCCCCAGCCGTTGCACCCGTCCCGCGTTCTCATGGCCGAGCGGGAAGGGCAGATTTCGTGAAGCCGGGTAGCGGTGCGGGTGCTTCAGTCGCGGATGCCGTCGATGTCGACCAGGACGTGTCGCGGACCGCGGAAGATCTGGTTGTGCCGGTACGGCGGCGGGTCCTCGACGAGCCGGGGGTTCTGCACCCGGCGGACGAACTCGCCGACCGCGACCTGGACCTCGAGCCGCGCGAGCGGAGCGCCGAAGCAGAAGTGGATGCCCTGACTGAATCCGAGGTGCTGGTTGTCGGGGCGCTCGAGGTCGAGTTCGTCGGGGTCGGTAAACCGTTCCGCGTCGCGGTTCGCCGAGCCGTACGCCAGGAAGATCGGAGCCCCCTTCGGGATCGTGGTGCCGGCGATGTCGATGTCTTCCACGGCGGAGCGGGTGTGCCAGAACTGCACCGACGACTCGAAGCGCAACAACTCCTCCACCCCGGGAACGATCAGCTCGGGCCGGCGCCGCAGCTTCTCGAGCGCGTCGGGGTGGCGCAGCAGGGTGAGGACGCTGTGGGCGATGAGATTGACCGTGGTTTCGTGTCCCGCGAAGATCAGGAGCAGGGCGTTGCTCGCGAGCACGCCCTTGGACATCCGTCCCTCCGGGCCGTCCTCGTTCACCAGTGCCGAGAGCATGCCCGGGCCGGGCTGCCGGGCGTACCGGTCGAGCAGCTCGGCTGCGAACTGCCCGAAGTCTCGCACGGCCTGTTGACCCCCGGCCTGCCGGCTTCGGATCTCTTCGGAGGTGGCCTCGGGTCCGAAGTCCAAAGCGTCCAGGGCGGTCTCTATCCAGTGGTGGAAGCGTGGCTCGTCCTCCAGCGGCACGCCCAGGACATTGCAGATCACCGTCACCGGCAGGGGGTAGGCGAAGTCATCGACGGCATCGATCCGCGTCTTGCCCTTCATGTCGTCCAGGAGGCCGCCGACGATGCGGCGGATCTCGGGCTCCAGGTCGGAGATCAGATGGGGCGCATGGGGCGGCCCGACGAAGTGCGGCATCATCATCCGTCGATCCCGATCGTGCTCGGGCGGATCGCTGGTGATGATGTTCGGCTCGGTCAGCACCTCTCTGATCGGCTCGGCCGCCGGCTCCGCCGAGCCTTCCGCCTGGGCCGCGGCCGGGACGGGACACTTCCGTGGATCCGAACTGACCCGGGGGTCATGCAGCAGCGCGACGATCTCACGGTAGGTGCTGACGACATAGGTTCCGTCCGGCTGCCGCGCCACCGGTGTCTTGCGCAGTTCCTCGTAGAACGGGTACGGGTTGGCACGGTTGGTGTAGCGGAGGGCCTGCTGCCAGGGGGTTTCCTCGACCACGAGGCTCCCCTCCTTATTCCTGTCGATGATGTCCGCCTACAGACTTGGCCCGACGCGCGTCAGTGGTGGCGCGGCCGGAACTCGGCCGTCCGCTCGCTTGGGGCGTGTCCGGTCAGGACGACGTCGGGGACCGCCGTCGGGACCCGTGGGTCCGGGAACTCGGCCGGTATGGGCTTCGTGTCGGGCGGCTGGTCCCAGCCCGGCGGCGGAGGCGGGAACGGACCTGACTGCTCGATCAACTTCCCGTAGTACTCCAGCCACTTGCCGTGATCGAAGGTGACGGCGGCGACGATGCGGCCTCGGTGACCGTAGGCGGCGGCGAAACGGCGCTCCTCGACGGACCCCTGGGTGAAGACGATCTCGTCACCGAAAGGCGGCACCCCGACGGACTTGATGTTCACGCCGAACTGACCGGACCAGAAGCCGGGCAGCAGCAGATGCGGCCGATAGTTGGGCTCGAGGTTCACCATGTTGTGCGCCGCAACCTCGGCGCCGAAAACAGCGTTGTCCCAATGCTCCATCGCCAGAAACTGGTACTCGTACAGCACATGCGGCGCACGAGCCACGTCCCCCGCCACGTAGATGCTGTCGGTGACCACACCGTTGATGTCGAAGGCACGACCACCGGCATCGCACCCGACACCCCAGAAACCGGCAGCCAGCCCCGAGCCCTCCAGCCATTCCACGTTGCGGATCGACCCCAGCGACGCCACCACCACATCGGCGTCGACGGTGGCTCCGTCCGACAGATGCGCACGCCGCACGTGCCCGCCGGAGTCGCCCTCCAATGACGACACGCCCAGCCCACAGCGCAGGTCCACGCCGTGATCACGCTGCATCTGCGCGGCGATCTCCCCGATCACCCCGCCCAGCGCACCGACCAACGGCGCCGAACCCCGCTCGACGACGGTCACCGGGACGTCGAGCTCTCGGCAGACAGAGGCCACTTCCGAGCCGATGAACCCGGCGCCGATGACCAGAACCCGCGACGGCGGCTCGGCCAGCGCCTTCTGCAGCTGGGCGGCGTCATCGCGCGAGCGAATCGTGTGGACGCCGTCCAAGGCCGCCTCCTCCGGGTTCGGCCACTGCCGCGCCCGGGTACCCGTGGCGATCAGCAACCGGTCGTACGGGACCTGCTCACCGTCGGCCAGGCGCACCTGCTTGGTGGCCCGGTCCAGGCCGGTGGCGGCCACCCCGAGCCGCCAGTCCGCATCCACTTCTCGCATGCGGGGCAGCTTGGTGTGATCGGCCGGCACCCAGCCCTTGAGCACCTGCTTGGAGAGCGGCGGACGATCGTAGGGCTCGTACGGCTCATCCCCGATGATGGTCAAAGAACCGGTGAAGCCCTCTTCCCGCAGGGTCTCCGCAGCCCGCAGCCCGGCCAGAGAGGCACCCACGATGACGATCCGGCCGCTGGCCCGGAACTCGCGCACCAGCTCCGCGACCGTTGCCCGCAGGGTCATGACGCCGCACTCCCCTCGGCGCCGTCCACGCGGTCGATCGCGATCGCCCGCACCGGGCACGCCGCAGCCGCTCGCTCGACCTGCAGGCGCCGCTCGTCATCGGGGTTCGGCTCATAGGTGAGCGCCTCCTGACCGTTCAACCTGAAGACCTCGTGCGCCAGATACACGCACTGTGCGTATCCCTGGCACCGATTCAGGTCCACGACGATCCGCATGGGCAGACTCCTTCCGTTCTGCCGGCCCAGCTGGAACTCACCCGTCGCCCCCGGCCGACGCCACCGGCTGAGCAGCCGCATTTTCGATCTTCTTCGACGCGGTGCTGCTTTCGCGGTGACGCTCGCTCACGGGGACCGTCACCGTCCGAAGGTCTCGGACACGTCAGATGGCGTCGGCATCAAGGTCTGCCCCGGCCGTTCCGCCCTAGAAAAATGGTCGTCCTGCCCTTGGACGATCGCAAACCCGCCGTTGCGGAAGGTCTTCGAAGGCCGCATCACCAGCGCCGAGGCGATGGTCTACTGGTCGATGGCCCTGCTCATGACACCTTTCCTCGCCTGGCCGGGCCCTGGGCGAGGCTGCTCCTCGTCACCGGCGCGCTCGGCCTGCCCCTCATCCAGGTCGACGGACTCGCGCTGAGCATGCGCGCCTTCGGCGGCGATCTCCTCTTCGTCCAGGCCGGCGCGACCACCTCCTCGCGCGTGCGCGTCAGTCACCCCGGTCACCTTCGTCACTTCGACTTTTCCATACGGCGTATGGTAACAATGGAAGGGCGATTCCATACATCGTATGGAACTGCTCGCTCGGACCACGTCAGGTGCCACACATCGCCTGGCTGAACCGCTGTCGGCGCAGATCACGCCAACCGGAAGGAAAAGATCATGAAGAAGCTCACGAAGCGCATCGCCCTCACTGTCTCCTCCGTGGCGGTCGCCGGGGTCGCCGTCCTCGGTGCCGGGGGCACCGCTTCGGCCGCGCCCCTTGCGTCCACGCACGTCCAGCGCCCGACCGGAGGGGGCGTGGCCGCTGACCACAGCTGGGACCACGGTGTCGGCTACCTGCTCGAGCAGGGCTACTCCTGTGACGAGATCCGCGGCTGGCACCAGGACCACCACCACACCGGCTCGTCCCGGCACGACTGCGACGGTCTCACCTACCGCGATGGTCACTTCTACCGCTGGGAGGGCGAGGGACGCGGCTGGAAGTCGGACAGGTCGTACCGCCACGACGACAACCGCCTCGAGCACGACGGCCGGGGCAGGGAACACCACTACCTGAGCCGCGACGACCGGTGAGAGGGGTACCGGCCGAGGCCGTGGGACCGGGCCGTTCCCCTCGGTCCGATCCCTGCCGACGGCACAGACACGCCCGGCGGTCGGGGGCCGGCGTCCTCGACCACCGGCTGAGTGAGTGCCGCGCCACTCATCGCGCGGTACGCCGGTGCCGTCCGGCGCCCGCGTCCTGCCGTACCGCCTCCGCCCGCGCTGCCTCTTTGCCACAGGGCCGGGCGTGAGGCGCCGCCGAGCCACGCACGGGAGCGGAAATCGATGAAGAAGTCTTTGAAGACTGTGGAACGGCGGGTCGCCGTGCAGCTGGTCGCCTCGCGGGACTACTCGGTGCCCCTGTGCGTACGTCTGCGGTATGAGCCCACCGATCCCTATGTCGTCCGTGCCGTCTTCTTCGTCGACTGTGACGAGCCGGTCGAATGGGTTCTGGGGCGGGATCTTCTGGCTGATGGCCTGACGGGTTCCGCAGGCTGCGCGGACGTCCGGATCTGGTCGGCCGTCGGGCGTGGTGACCGGTGGATGTACATCGCCCTCGTGTCTTCCGCGGGCACCGCCTTGCTCGAGGTCCCCGTCCGGGACATCACGTCCTTCCTTCAGGACACGGAGGCTCTGGTGCCACGGGGTACCGAGTCCGGATACATCGACTGGGACGCCGAACTGGCGCACCTGCGCTCGCAAGACTGACCGCCGACCGTCCACACCCTGAAGAAGAGGAACGAGTGTCCATGCCCCAGTACCAGCTCCGTGTCTACACCCTGCGCAGCCCCGACGCGCTCACCGCCTACGAGAAGATCTGGGGCCGGCACATTCCCGGTATGGCCAAGCACCGGATCACCACACACGGCGTCTGGACGGTGCCCGCGGCGCCCGGAAGCGAGACTTTCCGGCTCTATGCCCTCGTTTCCTACAAGGACGCCGACGACGTGCGGGAGCGGCTGGAGGCGTACCTGGCGAGTCCTGAATTCCGCGCGGACATGGAGGGCTTCGACATCAGCCAGATCGTCGGCCTCGACGAGACCCTGCTGACGCCCACCGTGGAGTCACCCTTGCGCTGACGGTCGGCCTGCGACGACTGATGCGGCCGGTCCGTATCCCGAGTGGCGGCCGCGCGGGATGTGGTCACTGCAGCCAGAGCGCTCTCGGGCGCGGTGAACGGCTCGACGGACAGCGATCACGATGGCCATGAGATCGGGCGCCCGCCCAGCCGCAGCGCACCGCGCCGGGTCGGTGCGGTCGTTGCGTACGCAGAGGAAGCACAGGCTCAACGGGGGTGCGGGGCGCCGGGAGTTCAGATGGTCACCTGCTCTCCACGGATCAGCCGGGGCGGCGGATGGCCGCAGTCGAGCATCTCAGCCTGCGGGCCCTGATCGGGGATGTCGACGAGGACGGCGGTGATGAAGTGCTCGCCGGCGTCGTGCACGGTATCAGCGGCCTCCTCCAGGTTCCGGCAGACGCTCTCTTCGACGGCGGTGACGAGCTCGGGCGGGCACGTCGCTCCCGTACACAGGTAATGCAGACCACCAGAGCCGACAGCACGGCCAGGGCGATGAGCCGCGCCACGTGGTTGGTCGTGGTCAGCCCGCCGTGGAAGACCGAGATGATCACCAGGGCTGCCTGTGCCGGAGCCCGACCGGAGCGGTCAGCCGGGGACCGGCGAAGGAGGCGGTCGGAGTCGGCGCGATGACCAGCAGCGGGCCCAGATGAACACTGGCGCCTATGCCGATGTCCGTCACGGTGATGACCACGATCAGTGCGAGCGCGATCAGCAGCAGCCCGCGCCCGGCGCGCTGCTCCAGGACGCGATCATCCGATATCCCTCGCGCACCCATACGCCCTTTTTATGCCGTCGTTGGCCGTGCGTGCTCCGCGCGCGATGCGCTGTCGGGGTCGCCACGGCTCGCGGACTGGCCGGCAGCGGCGTCGCTCTCCTCGCGCCGCCCGAAACGAGCGAGCCTGCCGGCCGCCTCCGACCGAGCCCGGAGCGCAGGAAAGTCGGACCGGCGTCGCGGGAAACGATCTCTTCCGGCACCTGCGTAAGGTCTGACCCGCCCATCCCGCCCCCTCCCCGCACGGAAGCGGCCTTCTCCGGAGATGGGGTGCCCCATGACCTCCTGCGCGCAGCAACCTGAGCTCGCCGGCCACGGACGAGCCCCAGGCCGTAGCGATTCGGGGCCACGGCCTCAACGGGGGTCGACGTCCTGGCCGTCACGACCGGCGGTGAGCCGGCTTTCCAGGCCCGCGATCAGCGTGTCCATCACCAGACGGAACATGCGGTCCGGATCAGGGCCTTCAGGACCTGCTTCCCTGAGACCAGGGCCAGCATCCGTGGGCCCGCCGTCGCCGACATCAGGGCCGGGGGGCTTGAGGCTCGCCCACTGCCGGAGCGAGCCGTTGAGTTCACTGCTGAGGACACCGACGACGACGGAGACCATGAGAGCGGCGATCTCCGGGACCTCCGACGGGGACACCCCGGCAGCGGCCACGATCGCGGTGAGCGCGGTCCAGAACGGGTCGTCGGGTTGGATGAAGTCCGGCTGGTGGCTGAACGAGTAGGCCATCAGCTCGGGGTGACGGTGCGCCAGGGTCCGAAAGTCCATGGCGAGCAGGCGGATGCGCTCCTGCCAGGGAGCGTCCTCCAGTGTCACGGTGCGGAACTGGGCGCCGACCATTCTCGCCACGCCGCGCAGCACGGCTTCCTTGTTCGGCACGTGGTGGTACAGCGACATCGGATTCGCGTCGAGCACGGTGGCGAGTTTGCGCATGGTGAGCGCCTCGACGCCGTCCTCGTCGATGAGCCGCAGGGCGGCGGCATAGATCCCGGCCTCGGTCAGAGGCACGTCCCTCTTCCTCGTTCCCCGCGGGGGACGCCTCACCTTCTTTTCCATACCACGTACGGTACCAGTTTCATACGCCGTACGGAAATGAACTCGATCACAGCACCCTCCGCACGACCCGGGCTTGCGTGGGGTTTCCATACGCCGTACGGTACTAGTTCCATACGGCGTATGTTTCCGTGATGCAGCGCGGCACCGACCAGCGCGCCCTTGCCCATCCCCCCTTCACGCACAGGAGCAAGCCATGACCACGCATTCCGCGAACGACCTTCGTCCCATCCGGTCCCCGCGTGGGATCCCGCTGCTCGGCCACACGCCGCAGATCCCCGACACCAACCCGTTCGGGTACTTCGCCGAACTGTCCAAGCAGTTCCCCGAGGGCATCTACGGCATGGACATCGCCGGTATCGAGCAGGTCTTCGTCTATGACCCGGACCTGGTGGCCGAGGTCAGCGACGAGACGCGGTTCTTCAAGCAGATCGACAAGACGCCGCTGGCCCATGTCCGGGACTACTTGCACGCGGGCCTGTTCACCGCGCACCAGCACGAAGAGGAATGGGGCAGGGCGCACCGGATCCTGCTGCCGGCCTTCAGCCAGCGGGCCATGAGGGGCTACTTCGGGCAGATGCTGGAGATCGCCCAGAACCTGGCGGGCAAGTGGGAGGCCAGGGAGGGGAAGCCGGTCAAGATCACCGACGACTACACCCGGCTGACGCTGGACACCATCGCCCTGTCGGGGTTCGGCTACCGGTTCAAGTCCTTCGACGAGGAGGAGCTGCACCCGTTCCTGAACGCGCTGCTGGAGGCGCTGATCGAGTCGCTGCGGCGCTCGCAGGAGCTGCCGATGATGACCAAGCTGCGCAAGGCGGACGACCGGAAGTACCGCGCGAACATCCGGCTGATGCAGGACCTGGTCGAGAGCGTGATCAAGGAGCGCCGCGAGGGGAAGGGCGGCGGTGATGAGGACCTGCTGGGTCTGATGCTTGAGGCCACCGACCCGGAGACCGGCAAGCCGCTGACCGACGACAACGTCCGCGACCAGGTGCTGACGTTCCTGATCGCCGGCCACGAGACCACCAGCGGCCTGCTGTCGTTCGCCACCTACTCGCTGATGCGCAACCCGCACATCCTGGCCCAGGCCTACGCCGAGGTGGACCGGCTGATGCCCGGCGACACCGTCCCGGGCTACGACACGATCATGCAGATGGACGTCATCCCGCGGATCCTGGACGAGACCCTGCGCCTGTGGGCCCCCATCCCTTTGATCGGCAAGGCCCCGCTTGAGGACACCGTCATCGGCGGCCGCTACCAGCTCAAGAAGGGCACGCGGGTCAACATCCTCGAAGAACCGCTGCACACCCACCCCAAGGCATGGGACCGTCCCGACGAGTTCGACATCGACCGTTGGCTGCCGGAGAACCGCGCCAAGCAGCACCCGCACGCCTACAAGCCGTTCGGCAACGGCGTGCGTGCCTGCATCGGCCGGCAGTTCGCGCTCACCGAGGCCCGCCTGGTCCTGGCGCTGGTGCTGCAGAAGTTCAAGTTCTCCGACACGGCCGACTACAAGATGGACGTCAAGGAGGCGCTGACGCGCAAGCCCGGCGACTTCGAACTGGTCGTGCGCCGCCGCAAGGAGCACGAGCGGAACGTCTTCGGTGCCGTGGACCTGAAGACGGACGACACCCAGGCCCAGGCCGCGGTCAGCGGTGTGGGTGTGAACCTGACGGTGGCGTACGGCTCCAGCCTGGGTTCGTGCGAGGACCTGGCCCGCACCATCGCCGACCGCGGCGAGCGCTCCGGCTTCGGCACCACGCTGGTGAGCCTGGACGAGCTGGGCGACAACCTGCCCACCGAGGGCCTCCTTGCCGTCGTCGCCGCCAGCTACAACGGCAAGGCGCCCGACAACGCCCAGCGCTTCGACGACCTGCTCGCCGCCGGCCTGCCCGAGGGCTCGCTGAAGGACGTGCGGTTCGCGCTGCTGGGCGCCGGCAACACCCAGTGGGTGGCCACCTACCAGGCCTTCCCCAAGCGGATCGAGGAAGGTCTGCTGGCCGCCGGCGCCACCCCCGTCGTCGAGCGCGGTATCGCGGACGCCGCCGGTGACTTCGACGGCATGGCCACGCGGTGGATGGACACCCTGTGGGCCACCCTTGCCGAGGAGTACGCCGCCGACACCTCCCAGGCGAGCGGCCCCCGTTACCAGGTCCAGCTGCTCACCGAGTCCGACGTGCGCCCCGCCATCGTCTCCGAGCAGGCGTACCCGCTCACCGTGGTCGCCAACGAGGAACTGGTGGCCGACGCGACCGGCCTGTGGGACTTCCAGATCGAGCCGCCGCGCCCGTCCGCGAAGTCCATCACCTTCGAGCTGCCCGAGGGCGTCACCTACGCCACCGGCAACCACCTGGCCGTCTTCGCCAAGAACGAACTCGCCCTGGTGGAGCGCGCCCTGAGGCGGCTCGGCGTCGACTACGACCAGGTGCTCCGGCTCGACCAGCCGGCCGGTGGCCGCACGCATCTGCCGGTCGGCACCCCGGTCACCGCCGGCATCCTGCTCACCGAGTTCCTGGAGCTGCAGGACGTGGCCACCCGGTCCCAGATCCAGACGCTCGCCGAGTACACCCAGTGCCCGTGGACCCGGCCGCAGCTCCAGGCGTACACCGCCGAAACGGAGGAGGCCGAGGAGCGCTACCAGAAGGAAATCCTCGGCAAGCGCATCTCGGTGCTGGGCCTGCTGGAGCGCTTCCCGGCCGTCGAACTGCCGCTCGCGGTGTTCCTGGAGATGATGGGCCCCATCCGCCCGCGCTTCTACTCCATCTCCTCCGCCCCGTCGGCCAACCCGCGCCATGTGCGCCTGACCGTCGGCCTGCTGGAAGGCCCGGCCCTGTCCGGCGACGGCCAGTACCGCGGCACCTGCTCCGCCTACATCGCCGGCCTCGAGCCCGGGGACGTCGTGTACGGCTACGTCCGCGTGCCCTCCCCGACGTTCGCCCCGCCCGCCGACCCCGCCACGCCGCTGATCCTCATCGGCCCCGGCACCGGCATCGCGCCGCTGCGCGGCTTCCTGGAGGAGCGGGCGACACAGCACGCGAACGGCTCCCAGGTGGGCGTGTCGCAGGTGTTCGTCGGCTGCCGCCACCCGGAACACGATTACTTCTACCGCCAGGAGATGCAGGACTGGGAGCAGGCCGGCATCGCGCAGGTGCACGCCGCCTTCTCCGCGGTGACCGGCCACCCGGCCCGGTTCGTGCAGAACGCCATCGCCCACGCCGCCGACACGGTGTGGCAGGCCATCGAGGACGGCGCGTATATCTACGTCTGCGGTGACGGCCGCCGTATGGCACCCGCCGTCCGCGAGGCACTCGCCGCCATCCACCGCGAGCGGACCGGCAGCGACGACGAGACCGCCCAGCAGTGGCTCGCCCAGCTCGAAGCGGACGAGCGCTACCAGCAGGACGTCTTCGCCTGACCGTCGCACGCCGTCAAGGCGCGCCGACCCCCAGCCGCCGGGAGGCGTGCGGGCGTCCTGCCTCCCCGCACGTCTCCCGGCCCCACCAGCCATTCAGACACTCCATGGCACCCATGGCCCGAACCACCGGGCCGTGCCGCTCACAGAAAGCAGATCACCATGGACACCATGCTCGCCGGACGCTTCCACCTGGACAGCAAGAAGTTCGCCGTGGAAGAGGTCCCGATCCCCGTGCCGGGCCCGGGCGAGGTCCTCATCGAGGTCAAGGCCGCCGGCGTCTGCCTCTCCGACGTCCACCTCCTCGACGGCTCCCTCGTCCCGCTGTTCGCCACCTCCGACACCATCACCGTCGGCCACGAGGTCTCCGGCGTGATCCACACGCTCGGCTCCGACCTCAAGCGCGGCCTGGCCGTCGGCACCCGCGTCACCCTGGAGGCCGGCAAGACCTGCGGCACGTGCGCCGGATGCGTGCGCCACCGCCCCTGCACCCAGATGCTCACCGCCGGCATCGACTACGACGGCGGCTGGGCCGAGTACGTCATCGCCCGCGAGGACACCCTCATCCCCATCCCCGACAGCCTCCCTTTCGACCAGGCCGCGATCATCCCCGACGCGGTCTCCACCCCCTACGCCGCCGTCGTCGCCACCGCGGGCGTCCGTGCCGCCCAGTCCGTCGGCGTCTGGGGCGTGGGCGGAGTCGGTGCGCACAACGTACGCCTCGCCCGCCTGGTCGGCGCCGCCCCGATCATCGCCGTCGACCCGCTGCCCAGCGCCCGCGAGCGCGCCCTCGCCTTCGGCGCGGACCACGCGCTCGACCCGGCAGCCCCCGACTTCGCCGACCAGGTCCGCGCAGCCACCGGCGGACGCGGCCTCGACTTCGCCTTCGACTGCGCCGGCGTCCCCGCCGTCCGCGACCAGGCCGCCTCCGTGCTCGGCCTGGGCGGCTCCCTGATCCTGGTGGGCATCACGCCCAAGCCGCTCACCATCACCGAGGGCCTGACCTTCAACTACCTGCAGAAGCAGGTGCGCGGCCACTACGGCGGCTTCCCCGAGTCCGTCTCCGAGCTGGTACAGCTGACCGCGGCCGGCCGCCTCGACCTGGCCCCCTCCATCACCGACCACATCCCGCTCGTCGAGGCCGCCGACGCCATCCACCGACTGGAGAACAAGATCGGCGACCCGATCCGCCTCGTCCTCGTCCCCTGACGCCCGTCAGCCGGACGACAAGCCACCCTGGGCAGGGGTGAGTGGGCGCCGGTGCGTGAGGGAGCACCGGCGCCCACGGCTTTCCGGCAACCGTGGAGAGAAAGAACCATGCAGACGACCGACACCCCGGGCCGTACTGTGCAGCGCAGGGATGCTCACTCCAACCGCCGACGCATCCTCGCGACCGCCCGACGGATACTGCGGGTGGACCCGGACGCGAGTCTCGACAGCATCTCTCAGGCGGCCGGCGTCGCCCGGCGCACCCTCTACGGACACTTCCCCAGCCGGCATGCGCTGATCGCCGACCTGGCGCGGGAAGCGAGCCACGAGCTCCGGCAGGCGTTCGCCGCGGCGCGGACCACGGATGCCGACCCGATGGAAACGATGACACGGATGGTGCTGGCGGCATGGCCGGTGGGCGACCAGTACCGCATGCTCATCGCCTTGGGACGCCGCCATCTGGGAGAGGACGCGATCCGTACCACTCTGGCACCGGCCCGCGCAGAAGCCGTCGCGACCCTACGACGTGGTCAGCGCGAAGGCGTCTTCGCGGACCACCTTCCCGCACCTGTCCTCGCCCAAGCGCTGGAGGCACTGATGCTGGCCCTCGCCGAGGAGAACGCCGCGTGCACATGGGCCGACCCCACGGGTGAGGCCGCGGCAACCGCGTTCCTCATAGCCGTCGGCGTGGCACCACAGGCGGCTGCGCTCCAGGTGCAGGACGTTGTCAGGCAGGGTCGGGAAGCGGGCGCCGGGTGACCTCATGGGCGTCGTCCGGGGGGACGCCGAGCATGCGCAGGACCATCTCGGCCAGGTCGGAGGCGGCCTCGTCGCCGTCGAGGTCCGGGCGGTCCAGCCGAAGAGCCACGAGGGACAGCAGGGTGCCCCCCAGGGCGGACAGGGCGGTGGTCGCGTTGCCGCAGGTGAAGCGGCCTGAGGCGATGCCGATCTCCAGGTCGCGCAGGGCGCGTGGGGCGAGGCCGCTGTCGGCGTGGATGTGGGCCAGGCCGCGGTCGCGCAGGATCCGCAGGAGTTCCGGGTGGGAGTCGGCCATCCGGGCGGTGAGCCGGAAGCCGACCGCGACCAGCTCGGCCGGGTCGTCGATGCCTTCCACGCGCTCGTCGATGACCTGCCCGAACTCCTCCAGGGCGTCCGTCACCGCCGCGTCGAACAGCTCCGTCTTCGACTCGAAGTGGTTGTAGAAGGACCCGAAGCCGACATCGGCGCGCTCGGCGATGGCCTGGATGCTCGCGCTCGTGTCCCCGGTTTCCGCGAGGATCTGCCGGGCCGCGCGGACGAGCGCCTGGCGGGTCTCGGCACGGCGTCGCTCGAAGCGGTTCTTGGGTGGGGCTGACGTCGGCATACGGCCCAGTGTAACCGCCGCAACGATGACCCTGCCATTACTGATGAGATCCTCAATTATTTGGGCTACGCCTATTGACGACGAGAAACAGCAGAGTTGATGATTTCCTCATTACGGCAGTGTTGCTTGGAGGACACCATGTCCCACATCCCCGTTAACAAGGGCGGCGGTCCTCTGACGCCCCACCAGGACCTTCACAGTGAGCAGGGCGCCCTGCGCGGTGAACACCCCGGACGGGCCCGGAATCCCGTGATCAAAGTGGCGGACCTGGCCTGGCTGGAGTTCGAGAAGCCGGACCTGGACCGGGCCGAGGTGTTCGCCCGCGACTTCGGCTTCGCGATCGCCGCCCGCACCGAGCACGAGCTGTGGCTGCGCGGCACGTTCGCGGGCTCGCCCTGCATGGTCATCCGGCGCGGCCACGCCTCCCGTTTCCTCGGGCCCGCGTTCCGCGCGGCCGAACGGACCGATGTGGACCGGCTGGCCGCCGCCGTCGGCCACACCGTCCGGGACATCGACGTCCCCGGCGGCGGCCGGTCGGTCGCCCTGTTCGATCCCTCGGGACTCCCGGTCCGGGTGGTGCACTGCGCCGAACCGCTTCCCGAGCTGCCCGGGCAGCAGCCGCTGATCCTCAACACCGGCATCGAAGGCCGTCGTACGAACACCATCCAGCGCCCGCCCCGTGAGCCGTCCCGCATCCAGCGCCTCGGTCACGTGGTGCTGGAGACGCGGTCGTTCACCCGCACCCTGGACTGGTACCTGGACACCCTCGGGATGATCGTGTCCGACTTCCTGTTCCTGGACGGGCAGCGCGACCGCGGGCCGACCATGGCGTTCATCCGCTGCGACCAGGGCAGCACGCCCGTGGACCACCACACCCTCGCCCTGCACCTGGGGCCCGGTACCGGTTACGTCCACTCCGCCTACCAGGTCACCGACCTCGACGCGATCGCCGCCGGCGGCGAGTACCTGGCCGAGCGCGGCTACCAGCGCAGCTGGGGCATCGGCCGACACATCCAGGGCAGCCAGCTCTTCGACTACTGGCGCGACCCCGACCGCTTCATGCTGGAGCACTTCGCCGACGGCGACCTGTTCTCCTGCGACCTCGAACCCGGATGGGCACCGATGTCGGCGAGCGGACTGGCCCAGTGGGGCCCGCCCGTCACCCGCGACTTCCTCGGCACCAGCCCCTCCCCCGTCAAGCTCCGCGAGGTCATGACGGCCCTGCGCGACGACAACGAACTCGACCCCGCACGCCTGCTGGGCCTGATGAAAGCGATGAGCTCATGAGCACCAACGTTCTGCGCACCCCCGACGGCTGGTGGGCCGTCCGAAACGAGCGCGCCGTCCGCATCGAGACCAAGGCCGTCACCACCGCCGAACTGCTCGCCGACCGGGCCGCCGTGCGGGATGCCGCCGCCTCCGGCGAGAGCGGCACACCCGTCGCCGACCTGGTGGCGCTGCCCCCGGTCACCACCCCCTGCCGGGTGGTCGCCCAGATGGTCAACTACCGCAGCCACGCCAAGGACTCGGGCTTCACCGGCGACATACCGCCCACCTTCTTCCGCAAGGCATCCGGCTCGGTCAGCGGCCCGCACGACACGATCGTCCGCCCGGCACACGTGAACTTCCTCGACTACGAAGTCGAACTCGGCCTCGTCATGGGCGCGACGCTCCCGGTGGGCACAGTTGTGGAGGAGCAGGACCTTCCCTCGTATGTCGCCGGGCTCGTCCTCACCAACGACGTCAGCGCCCGCGACGTGCAGCTGACCAAGACGCAGTTCTACGAGAGCAAGTCCTACCCGACCTTCACACCGACGGGTCCGTACCTGGCCCTGCTGGAGCCCGAGGACTTCGCCCGGCTGATCGACCTGCGGCTGCGGCTGTCGGTCAACGGCGTACCGCGCCAGGACCGCACCCTGGCCGACATGATCGTACGACCGGCGCAGGCGCTCACCCTGCTCGCCCGCTTCCAGACCCTCGACCCGGGCGACCTGCTGTTGACCGGCACACCCGGCGGCACCGCCCTGAAGGCCCCGCCCAAGCCGGTCGAGAAGATCGCCGCGCTGCTGCCGCCCGCGCTGAAGTGGAAGGCGTTCTTCAACGGTCAGGCCAAGAACCCCCGATACCTGCGCGACGGCGACCTCGTCACCGCCACCATCGCCACCCCCGACGGGCACATCGACCTGGGCGAGCAGCGGACCGCTGTGGCGGACGCGAGGTGAGCGCCACGGCCCGGAGACCGGTGGTCATCGTCGGCGCGGGACCCGTGGGAGTCACGGCCGCGCTCCTGCTCGCCCGGCACGGAGTGCCCAGCCTGCTCCTCGAACGCCACCGGGACGTCTACCCCCTGCCGCGTGCCGTCGTCGTGGACGACGAGGTGCGCCGGATCCTGCACAGCGTCGGCGTCCAGGAGGAGTTCGCCGCCCTGGCCCGGCCGGCGCGCGGGCTGCGGCTGCTGGACGCCCGGCACCGCGTGATAGCCGAATTCACACGATCCCGGCACGGCCATCATGGCTACCCCCAGACCAGTATGTTCGACCAGCCCGACCTCGAGCGCCTGCTGCGCGCCGCCCTGGCGCGCAGCCCGGAGTGTGAGTTGTGGGACGGGGTGGAGGTCGTGTCCGTCAGTCAGGACACCGACGGGACGGCTCCGGTCCTGGTCACCTTCCGCCGCGAAGGCAGCGACGAGGACGAGCACGTGTGGGCCGATGCGGTCCTCGGCTGCGACGGCGCCGGCAGCCTCACCCGCGACGCCATCGGCGCCGTATGGGAGGACCTCCACTTCGAGGAGAGCTGGCGGGTCATCGACGTCCGCACCAGCCGCCCGGTGCGGACCTGGGAGGGCGTCGACCAGATCTGCTGCCCCACCCGGCCCGCCACCTTCATGCGCCTCGGCGAGGACCGCTACCGCTGGGAGTTCCGGCTGCCCGCCGACGTAGACCTGGACGGCCCGGACGGCCGGGAACGGCTGCGCGAGCTGGTCGCCCCCTGGGTGGACCTCCCGTCCGCCGCCGCCTGGAGCGACGACTTCGAGGTGATCCGGCAGGCGCAGTACACCTTCCGGGCCCGCCTCGCCGACCGCTGGCGCCGGGGACGCGTCTTCCTGCTGGGCGATGCGGCCCACCTCACCCCGCCCTTCATCGGACAGGGCCTGTGCGCGGGCCTGCGCGACGCCCGAAACCTCACCTGGAAGCTCGCCCGCGTTCTCCGACAGGGCGCGGACGACGGGCTGTTGGACACCTACGAGCGCGAGCGCAAACCGCACGCCCGCTACGTGATCCGGCTCGCGGTGGCCATCGGCTGGGCCATGACGGGTGGACAGGACCGCGGCGCGGCACTCCGCCGGGCCGTCGTCGGCGCGGCATGCCGCGTCCCCGGCGTAACCAAGACGGTGAGCCGCGACCTCAGCCCCGCACTGACCGCCGGCCCGCTCGTACGGCGCCGCCCCGGGTTCATCGGACGCGGGCTGACCGGCACCTTCTGCCCGCAGCCCTGGGTGACCGTCGACGGCAGGCGAACGCGCCTGGACGACGTCCTCGGAGACTCCTTCGCCCTCCTGACCGCTGTGCCGCCCACCCCGCAGATGACGGCCGTGGCCACGGCGCTGGACGCACCCACGATCCACGTCGACGACCTGAACGACGACGGCACGCTGGCGGCCTGGCTGGCCCGCGGCCGAGCCGACGCCGCCCTGCTACGCCCCGACCGCGTCGTGATGGACACCGTCCCCGCCGGGGCCGGCCACTTCCCGGACCCCACCGCGTGGGCCTCCCTGCTGCACACGGCCCGCCGTACCACCGATGCCCGGCCCGTCCCCCTGCCGAGGAGCACCACACCGTGACCACCCCGCATCCGGAACCGTTCCTGCCGCCCGACCCGAAGACGGCCGTCGGCAGCCGCATCGCGGACTTCGCCCGCTGGGCCGTCCGACACCAGGGCGTCGAAGGGCTCCAGGACCCCACCGACTACCAGGCCCTGCACCACTGGTCCGTCACCGACCTGGAAGGATTCTGGGCGGCGGTGTGGAAGTACTTCGACATCGACGCCACAACCCCGTACGAGCGGGTGCTGACCGAGGAGACCATGCCCGGCGCCCGCTGGTTCCCCGGCGCCACCCTCAACTACGCGCACCACGCGCTGCGCAACCTGCACCCGGACGCCCCCGCGATCACCGCACTGGACGAGACCGGAGCCGCCTACGAGATCACGGGCCGGCAACTGCGCGCTCAGGTCGCCTCGGTCGCCGCCACCCTGCGCGACCTGGGCGTCGGACCGGGCGACCGGGTGGTGGGCTACCTGCCCAACACCCCCCACGCCGTCATCGCCTTCCTCGCCACGGCCAGCCTGGGCGCGGTGTGGTCGGTGTGCGGCCAGGACTACTCCCCCAAGGCCGCAGCCGACCGCTTCGCCCAGCTCGAACCCACCGTGCTCATCACGGCGGACGGCTACCTCTTCAACGGGACCACGCACGACCGTCGTACCGCCTCGCTCGAGCTGGCCGCCGCCCTGCCGACGCTGAAGGCCACGGTGCTCGTGGACCACGTGGGCCTCGCGTGGCCTGAGGGCGGACACTCGGTGCTGACGGTTCCCTGGGAGGACGCGACCACCCGTGTCGAGTACCTCACCATCGCCCCGGTTCCGTTCGACCACCCGCTGTGGATCGTCTTCTCCTCCGGCACCACCGGCCTGCCCAAAGGCATCGTCCACGGCCACGGAGGCGTCCTGCTCGAACACCTCAAGATCCTCGCCCTGCACTGCGACCTGGGCATCGGTGACCGCCTGCTGTGGTACACCACCACCCACTGGATGATGTGGAACCTGGTCGTCTCCACCCTGCTCACCGGCGCCACCACCTGCACCTACGACGGCAGCCCCGCGCCGGCGGCGCGCCCGGACGTCCTGTGGGAGCTGGCGGCCCGCCACAAGATCACCGTCTTCGGCACCAGCCCCCAGTACCTGCTGGCCATGGCCAAGCTGGGCATCGAACCCTCCGTGCACGACCTGTCGGCCGTCCGCGCCATCGGCAGCACCGGCTCCACCCTGCCCGCCTCCGCCTACCCCTGGGTCCGCGACCACGTGGGCGCGGGCATCCAGCTGGCCTCCACCAGCGGCGGCACCGACGTCGTCTCCGCCTTCGCCGGCAGCGCCCCCACCACCCCGGTCTGGGCGGGTGAGCTGTCGGCCCCCAACCTCGGCGTGGCGCTCGCGGCGTACGACGGCGCGGGACGGCCGGTCGTCGACCTGGTCGGCGAACTGGTCGTCACCCGCCCGATGCCGTCCATGCCGCTGTACTTCTGGAACGACCCCGACGGCAGCCGCTACCGCGACGCCTATTTCTCCGCCTACCCGGGCGTGTGGCGGCACGGCGACTGGATCACCCTCACCTCCCACGGCTCGGTGATCGTCCACGGCCGTTCCGACGCCACCCTCAACCGCAACGGCGTACGCCTGGGCAGCGCCGACATCCACGACATCGTCGAACGCCTCCCGGAGATCGCCGAGGCCCTCGTCATCGGCGCGGAGGAACCCGACGGCGGCTACTGGATGCCGCTCTTCGTGGTCCTCGCCGACGGGGTCGGTCTGGACGAGTCCCTGTGCGAGAAGATCCGCGACGCGATCCGCACCGGCGCCTCACCCCGCCACGTCCCCGACGAGATCCTCCCCGTGCCGGCCATCCCGCACACGAAGACCGGCAAGAAGCTCGAGGTCCCCGTCAAGCGTCTCCTCCAGGGCGCCCGCGCCGACCAGGTCCTCAACCCCTCCGCGGTCGACAACCCCGACCTGATCGCCTACTTCGCCGGCCTGGGCGCCGAACGCCGCCAGGCCCGCCGCCCGCACACCCCCGAAGGCGCCTCGTGATCCTCTCCGCCTCGCTGACCTGTCTCCTCGCGCTGATCTTCGCCCTGCTTGGCGCGGCCAAGATCCTGGCCCTGGGGCCTGTGCCCGAGCTGGCCGCCCACGCCGGCTTCACCACCGCGGCCTACCGGGTCATCGGCACGCTGGAGCTGGCGGGCGCCATCGGCATGGCCCTCGGCCCGGTCGTTCCGCTGTGCGGCGACCTGGCCGGCATCGGGCTGCTGATGCTGCTCGCCGGTGCCGTGACCACGCACGTACGCAAGGGCGACGGGCCGGCGAAACTCCTCCCCGCGGTGACATGCGCGGCCCTGGTCGCCTGGTATCTCGTACTCCTTCCCGGCCTCTGACCGTTCCGGGGGACTGTCAGCCTCCACTCGTCCTGTTAGCGAGCCCACGGCGGGGCTGGCAGACTGAATCTGTGGTTCCGCTGATGGTCGCGGCGGATCAGATCGCGTCCTCATCGCTTACCGGCGCCAGTGTGGTCTCAGCCTGCGCACTGCTCTTCACCGTCGCGTCGTTCTGGTGGCTCAACGCCCGACAGGGACGCCTGAAGGCGTGGGAACCTCATGCCTTCGCGGCGATCGTCCACGGTTCCACGGCACGCCTACGACTGCCGCTCATCCTGCACAACACCGGTCCCAAACCGATCGTCGTACAGGACATCACCCTTACCTTCCCTGATGAGCCCGCCTCTCATCTGCCCCTCCTGTGGGTGTCCTCACCGTCCCGGCTCCAACCGGGTCCGGACGAGGAGGCGAAGCTGCCCGCCGGATTCGTCGTGCCCGGCAGAGAAGCGCAACAACTCTTCATCGAGTTCGAAGCACCGTTTTCCGGATTCCTCCCGGAGCCCCGTGACTACAAGGCCCAGCTACAAGTGCGGGTCGGCCACCGCAAGGGTTGGCGCCCCTTGCTGACGTTCAGTTTGAGGGCCGCCAACATCATCGATCCAGATCGCTACACCGTTTACAACAACGCACCGCTCGGGCTGACGAAGGAAGACCAGAAAAGAGCGGATGCCGCGCTCGTGGAACTACTGGTACAGCAAGGGGACGACTCCTCTCCAGGCAGCGGGAGACAGCGGAATTCTTCGAACGACGATGACGACGCCGGTACGAGTCGCTGACTGCGGGTCCGCTCAACCTGAGGACATGGCGCCCCTCCACATACGCCTCTGACCTGTACGTTCCTACGGTGTGGCGACACGCAAACGTCCCCGTCGAACGCCAGGAAGTGGTGCCGATGTCGTCGCCCGCAGGCGCTCCACCAGCCCCGTCCAGCCTTCCCCGCATCGTCGCCGCCAGCCTCATCGGCACCACCATCGAGTGGTACGACAACTCATTCGACCGCGGCTAGGACCTGCGGATTTCTATGATTCCGGCCCTCAAAGTCAGCACGGAACCAGCACGGGGCTTGTGGCACGCTGTTTCGGTGCTGGCCGACCTGCGTCGCAGCGCGCTCCATTGCCCCCGACGGCATACGCACATGCTTACTCAGTGTCACCGAAAGCCTGAGCCGAGAGGGACGAGCCAACCGCCCGAAGAGGGACACCGCCATGCGATCACTGAAGCAGGCGAGGTACCTCACGACACGGTGGCTTCGCCCTCCTGGCCTGCCAGGCGGACCGGCGATCGCGCCCGCCCTGCCGAGGCAATGCGAGGGCCCATGCGCACTCGCGTGCGGCCATATCTGCGCCCGTACGGTGCCGAGCCATGCCAGGGAACTTCGCCGACCGGCCGAGCAAGACCGACTTCGCCAAGATCGCTCTACCCGTGTGCTCGGGGGCCGCGATTGGCAAGGACGACCAAGAACTTCAGTGTCTTTCAGGCCCTCGCCACACCAGCGTGTCGTCCAGCCGCAGGGCCACTGCTCCTGTCATGCAGCCAACAACGAGGTGTCGGCCGATGCCCAGTACGGTGAGCACTTCGTCGTCGATCCGAATCGTACCGAGATGCTCCAGCGAGACGAGGTCGACGAGGTCAACTCGGCTTCTTTTGACGCTTGTTGTGGACCAGTCGGTTTTACAGGTCCGAGTGGATGGCTCAGCGCCGAGCACGAGCACTTGTCGGCCCGCTATCTCCATCACATCCATGTTGGAGTGGGTCGAGAAGAGATGAGTACTCGTTCGCCGTACCAGTCGGCGCGTGGCGAGGTCCCAGATACTGAGGTCACCGAAGGTCGTGCGGGTGATCGCGACCGTCAGGTTGCGCAGGGTGGTGACGGTGACAGCCCGCACCTCGGAGTCGTGCAGCATCGGCTCCCCCACGGCCATGCCGGTGGCCGGGTCCCACATCTGCACACAGCCGCGTGTGGACTTGTCGCCGCTGAAGGTGCCGGCGGTCAACACCACGGGGCGCCCGGCCACCTGCGCGCAGGTGACGGCCCACAGCCAATCACCGGGATGCCTTGCGGTGGGATGCGCCGGCGATCCGGACTCCAGATCAAGAAAGTGAACGTCACCGTTCAGCTCGGCGGCCACCACCAGCGGGTGGTCGCCGCCCACGAATCCCGCTCCTTTGAGCCAGAATGGGCCGTAGAATCGTTCGGTACGCCATGCGGCAACCGCAGCGGTGCGGGTCTTTTCGTGAGCTGGGCACGTGGTGGCCGACCCCAGGTGCCACAGCCGCACAGCGCCGTCATGTGCGCCCGTCACCAGATAGGTCTGGTCGCCGACCTGACCGCTCGCGATCGTGTAGATCAACACGCCCGGATCGAAGGGATCAGGGGCCCCGTCGCCGTTACCGTACGCCCAGGCGAGGTGCGCGAACCAGTCGTCCCCGAAGTCCTCCACGCCGGCGTAAGGCCGGCCGGACCCCAGCTCCGCGAGGAACTGGCCGTCGGACAGGCGACGTGCGATAAGGCGCCCGCACCCGCTGAGTACCAGGGTCGGCTCCCCGTCTGACTCGACCATCGCAACCGCATGGACGTTGCCGTGGTAGCAGCCGTGTGCGTCGACACGGTCGCCCCAGCCCAGGTGGGCCCACGATGTCGTCCACGGTCGGTGTGGGGCGATGCGCTCCACCTGCTCGGCGAGGTGGTCGAGGCCGAGGTGGCGCGCGCCCTGTTCCAGCTCCGCGGCTCGCCGGAGCCGGTCGTCTCCCGGGTCGGGGACGAGGCGGAAAAACTGCGCTCGGCTACGGCTTTCCTCCGGTTCGGCGTCATCGGTCCACTCTTCGAGTGCCGTCGTCAGGACCTCATGTTCGGCCGCGAGGACGAAGGCGGCGTCCTTGAGCAGAGGCTCCAGCTGTTGGGCGGCCGCGGCGTGGAGGGCCAGATAGCGGCGTACGTAGGCTGGTGCGCTGTCCCAGTCCCGGCGCGCGCCGACGATCGGCGCCAGCTCGGTCAGGGCCCTGGTGATCTGGCGTTGGGCCACGTCTTCGCTCCTGCTCAGTCGCAGGGCTTCCACCAGCGCCTGGTGGTACAGGCGGTAAGAGGCGGTGCCGTCGTCGACGATCTGCTCGACGAGGAAGTCGGCCGCCGAGGCAAGCAACCAGTCCACGTCGGCCAATGTGTAACCGCCTGGGGCAAGGGTGCCTGCCAGTGTCACCCACACCACGTCCCGCGCCAGTCCCTTGCCATGAACGTAGGCGAGCGGCATCAGGAGATCCCGCGCCCGGACCCGATCCGGCCCGAGGCGGACCAAGTAGTCGTCGAAGGCGTCGGCGACCGTCCCTGGCAGGCGCAGCGAGTCGTCGATGTCCGGATCGAAGACGGTGTCGCTGCTTGTCAGTGTCCGACTGACAAGTTGCGCGATCAAGAAGGTCGGGAACGCGCGGTCGGCGACCGCGTCCGCCACCCGTTCGGCCAGCTCCGGACGGTTCCGGTACGGGCTCCTCAAGTGTGGATCCTCCGCGGACAGGAGCCTCCGGCGCACGTAGTCGACCAGATCGTCGCGGTGCAGCCACGGCTCGCTGTCGAGGTCGATGACCCGCGCGTCGTGGCCGCAGGCTCTCAGCAGTGTTCTCTGGTGGCCGGGCCGCGTGCCGACCAGGATGCGTACCCCAGCTTGTTCGGCGTCACCGGCGACCCGCCGCAGGGCACGCGCGATGGCGTCCGGCTCGGCCGCCTCGTCCAGCGCATCCACGACCACAGTCAGGGGCGAGGGCTGGGATTGCAGGTGCCTCACGAGGAGGTCCAGCTGCCGGTCGGGCAGCGTGGCAGCCAGTTCAGCCCCTGTCACCGCAGCGATGCGGGCCAGCACGTCAGTGAGTGACCGTCCGCGCGCCAGGATCGCCAGGCTCACACAGCCGATCTTCGGAACCGTACCGTCGGGTGCGTCATCCAGTGGGGTCAGCGCACGCGTCGTGGGGTGTGCCAGCGTGACGATCCGCGCCAGTACGGCGGACTTGCCCGACCCTGGGCCACCCGTGACGACGTGCACCTGCCCGTCGGGAGCCTCGGCATCCAGCCAGGCGACGAGCTGCCGCAGGGCGAACGTGCGGCCGGTGAAGCACCAACCGGCCCGGCCCTGTTCCACGCCACGCGCCCTGGGACTCCAGTGGGCTTCCAGCTCACCGTCATCGAATCGGACGCCGCAGGCTCCTGCGGCCGTCCTCGGCGCCTTCTCGGTCGGAGCCGCCATCCGCCGTCCGCCCCGGTTGTCCTGCCGGTAACGGTAAGCGGCATCGTGCCAGGCATACCAGGTCCGTTCCGTGCTGCGGTCGAATCCACCATCTGGCAGCAGCACCGACGACAGAAGCCTGCGCAGGGATCTCCAGTCCGGAACGTTCTCGCCGCGCTGCCACCGACTCAGCTTCTGTTTCGACAGCGCGAGTTCCTCCGGGGCTCCGTCGGCGATCTGGGCGAGCGAGAGCCTCCTGGCCTTTATCAGAGCCCTGAGCTTCCTCCCGAAGAACGCAGCCGGATCTTCTTGGGCCGTCCCGTGGTCGTCCGGTGCACCAGACGATCCCGCTACGCCGTCCCCACCGGCTGTGAGCTGCGAATCCACCCCATTCCACGGCGGTCGCACATCGCGTGACGGGGCATGAGGCTGCGAAGGTGCCATGGCAGCCCAACCTATCCCGAGGGGGGTACCTCCATGACTCATCTCCTCACATTGCTGCATCACGCCGGGCCGGCCATCGAAGCGGCGGCCCTGCTCTACAGCGCGACCGTCGTCCTGAGCGCCCTGGTCGCGATGCTTGCGCCCGGCTCCGCGCGCCGCCGGGCGGCTCGCGACGTCCTTGCTCTCCTGCTCCGGCACCGCGTGGAGGCCGGAAGGCTTCGAGCACGAGAAGCCGCACAGATGCGTCGCACACCGCTGACGCGGGCGCAGACCGTGGATGCGAGGCCACCGGCGCCTTCCGGGCAGGACTACGAGCTGGAACCCGACGATGCCTGAGCCACGGAGTCGGACGAGGTGTGAAAGCGCCCAGCCGCGATCCCCACCGACTGCACGACACCGCCCTGAGCGACCTCATGCCATGCGTCGTCGACAAACCAGCACGGTACGGGCGCCCACAATTGACATCATGTGAAGTCAGGCGCGATCCGACGTGTAAATCCCATGGTTTCCGCCACCACAGGACGACACAAGATTTATGGGCGCACGCCCCGTCGGGTGACACGGCCGTCATCCCCACCGTGAACAGCACTCATTCGATCGGGGCTAGGACCTGCGGTTTTCTGCAATTCTGGCCACGGAAGTCAGCACGGAACCAGCACCGGAAGTCGACGGTGATGACTAGGCCGTTTCTGATGGCTCTTGGACGGTGTCGCGGAGTCGGATGACGGTCGCGGTGACGGTCAGGGTGCCGTTGAAGATGTAGTCGCGCTTGTCATACCGGGTGGCCACCGAGCGAAATTGCTTCCACTTGTTCACGCACCGCTCGACCGCGTTGCCACGGCGGTACTGGACCTTGTCGAAGGCCGGTGGCCGGCCACCGGCTCGTCCCCGGCGCTTGCGGCGGAGCCGCTGGTTATCGGGCTGCAAGGGTCGCTGGAACGTACCGAAGGCGTGGAGATGCTGCGCTTCATCGAACATGGCCACCGCGTACGGATGCTCGGCGTCGCGGACGATGGGTTGGCGGTCGACACTCCCGAGGACCTCTTGAGGGCCACCACCTTGTTGCGGATTCACACCGGGCCTGCGATCGCCCGCTTCCCCTGGTGACCGCGGTCGACCGCCGCTCCCCGCGGTCCGGCGCTCTGCTCACACGGTCCAACTCGATCGCGCCCGTCTCCGGGCGCCGGAACAGCGGCACACTCAGCGTTTTGGCCACTGCCGCTCCAGCCCCCGGCCCTTGTACCGCAAGGGTCGATGCAACCCGCAAGCTCCGGCGCGCGCTAAATCCCAGGGTTACCAACACGACCGAAACACATGTGTTCGAAATTGCGACCGGCTCGTTGAGCCGCAGGAGCAGCCACACAACCATCAAGGGGGACCTTGTGACTTCGGCTAGAACACCAGCACTTGCGACCCCCCATAACGTGGCCCGGAGTGAAGAGTGCTCGTACCGAGACGAGTCCAGCCGCGGGGCCTCTGTGCGGATCACGCTCACCATGACGCGGTGGCTGCCCACGCCGGCTTTCCAGGCGCTGAGCCGGCCCGGGTCAGGAGGCGCGCTGTGAAGAGGTTCTTCGGACGGGTGCGGATGGCGGAGCCGGAGGTCTCCGACGCCGAGGAGGAGCTCTTCGGCGGTCCTTTGCGCTACGACTTGGGCTGGTCGGAACACGAGCGGGCCCGGCTGGACTTGACGATGACGTCGGCTCTGCGCTCCATGCCCAGGCTGGTCGGGGCGACCTTGCGGATGGCGTGGCAGGCAGACCGCCGCGCGCTGCTCACGGTCGCGATCAGCGAGATCGGACAGGGTCTCGCCGCAGCCATCGGGCTGCTCGCGGTCAACGCCGTCATGCACGCGCTGCTCGGCTCCGGCACCCCCGGGCAGCGGCTGCACGCAATTCTGCCCGGGCTGCTCGCCGCCGCCGGAGCAGCCGTGGTCAACTCCGGCCTGGCCGGATGGTCCACCTCGCGGGCGGGCCGGCTGGAGCCGCTGGTCGAGCGGATCGCCACGACCCAGTACCTCGCCGCCGCCGCGTCGGTCGAACTGGAGGCCATCGAGGACCCGGAGTTCCGGCGGTTGATCGATGTCGCCCAGTACGGCGCCGGATCCGCCCGCCGCATGATCAGCGCCTGCGTCGCCGCGCTGAACGGGACCATCTCCCTGATCTCCACGGCCGGTGTGCTCACCATCCTCCACCCGGTCCTCCTGCCGATGCTGATCCTGATCGCGGCGCCGCGCGGCTGGGGCGCGATGCGGGTGGCGCAGGAACGGTACGTGTCGGTGATGAGCTGGGTCGAGCATGTGCGGGCCAGCCGCCTCATCGGCAACCTGCTCACCGAGCGCACCGCCGCCCAAGAGGTGCGCATCCACGCCGTCGGCCCGTTCCTGCTCAGCCGCTACGAGCGGATGGCCGAGAGCGCCGAGGCCGAGCAGGAGCGCCTGGCCACCGGCAAAGCCGTCACCGAATGGGTGGCCGCCGCGCTGTCCGGACTCGCCATGGCGGCGACGTACGCGGCCATGTTCTGGCTGATCATGAGCGGGCACATGAGTCTGGCCGTGGCCGGGACCGCCGTCATCGCCGTCCGGTCCGGCTCGGCGAGCCTGGGCGCGCTGGTGATGAACGTCAACCAACTGCACGAGGAGTCGCTCTACGTCCGCGACCACGCTCGCTTCCTGGACGAGGCGGCACGGCGCACCATCCCCAGCGGGGGCGACCCCGTCCCGGCACGGGTGAGGCAGGTCGTCTTGGAGAAAGTGAGCTACCGCTACCCGGACCGGGAAGCCCCCGCCCTGGACGAGGTCTCCCTCACGCTGCCCATGGGCTCGGTCAGCGCCGTGGTCGGCGAGAACGGCTCCGGCAAGAGCACTCTGATGAAGGTGGTCTCGGGCCTGTTGCTGCCGCAGAGCGGGACGGTGTTGTGGGGTGAGGCCGACATCGCCTCCCTGGACCGCTCCGAGGTCTTCGACCGCGTCTCACTGCTCACCCAGGACTTCCAACGCTGGCCCGTGACAGCGGCGTTGAACATCCGGATCGGCCGTCCCGCCCGGCCGGCCGACCCCGAGCACCTGCAACCTTCCGTGGACTACGCGGGTGCCGGACCGGTCATCGCAAAACTTCCCGACGGGCTGCGCACCCTGCTGGCCCGGATGTTCCGCGGCGCGAGCGAACTGTCGGGCGGCGAGTGGCAGAAGATCGGGCTCGCCCGGACCCACTGGCGCAGCTTCACCTCGGATGCCGACGGTGTGCTCATCGTGGACGAGCCCACCTCCGCCCTCGACCCGGAAGCGGAGATCGCCGCCTTCGACCGCATCCGTCGACTCGCCGCCCCGAACCGGGCCGTCGTCCTGGTCACCCACCGCATGTCCGGCGTCCGCCACGCCGACCGCATCTACGTCCTGCACCACGGACGGCTCGTCGAGCACGGCAGCCACGACGAACTCATGGCCTCCCAAGGGCGCTACGCCTCGATGTTCGACGCGCAAGCCGCCCAGTACGCCCCCGCCGCCATCCCCCGCCCCGGCTCCCCCACCGTCGTAGATCCCGCATGACCCGCTCGAAAGGCCCAGCGTGACGACTCCCCCTGCTACCGCGCAGGAACACGATCCCAGTGCACTGCGGCACCGGCTCGTCGATCAGCTCCTCGCGGCCGGCCACGTACGCACCGCCACTGTCGAGGCCGCCCTGCGCAGGGTTCCCCGCCATGCTTTCGCACCGGAAGTGGCCGTGCAGACCGCGTACGCCGATGACATCATCCCCACACGCCACACGCCCGACGGCCGCATCAGCAGCTCCGTCAGCGCACCGTGGCTGCAGGCCGTCATGCTCGAATCGGCCCGCCTCCGGTCTGGCCACCATGTCCTGGAGGTCGGCTCAGGCGGTTACAACGCCGCTTTGATCGCCGAACTGGTCGGCCGGACCGGCCAGGTCACCACCGTCGACATCGACCCTGACGTCACCGACCGCGCCACCCGCTTCCTCCGCGCCACCGGATACGACCGTGTCCGTGTCCTGACGGCGGACGCCGAGCATCTACCCCCCGAGGCCATCCCCGAGGGCGGCTTCGATGCGGTGATCGTCACGGTCGACACCTGGGATCTGCCGTGGATCACCACGGTTGCGGAGGGCGGACGCCTCGTCGCCCCGCTGCGCCTCCACCAGTACGTGTGGTCCATCGGTTTCACCAAACGCGACGGTGCGCTCGTCAGTGAGGAGCCGCTCACCGTGTGCGGCTTCGTCCCCATGCAGGGCGCCGGCGCATGGGCACCGGATCTACGCACCATCCCAGGCTGCGGCATCCGCCTTGCCTTCGAGGACGGATCGCCAACGCCCGTCGACCAGCTGGCTCCAGCCTTCGACATGGCGCCCTCCACGGTCCGCACTCACGTCACCGTCGGGGGTGAGGAACCCTTCGACTCCCTCACCCTGTTTCTGGCCGGCGCGCTCCCCGGCTTCTGCCGCCTGTCCGTCGACCCGGACCGCCACACCGGCCTCATCAGCCCCCCACCCCCGCACTGGCCCGGCGCGGCCATCGTGCGTGGGACGTCACTCGCCCGTCTGGCACACGAGCGGATCGGAGACGGCGAAAGCGGCGAGGCTCTCTACGAGTTCGTCATCCATGGCTACGGACCAGCCGGTCACTTGGCGGCCACAGAGATGGCCGAGAGCGTCCGGCAGTGGCAGCGCAACCACCGCGCCGCGCCCTGCCCGCACATCACGGTCCAACCCAAGAAGGCCACCAGACCGACAAGCGCTGGCACCGACGGCCCGCACGTGTTCCATAAGAAGCACACTCGAATCAAGATCGACTGGCCCATCGTTCCCGGCGAAACAGCGCCTGCAGCCCTTGCCAATACCCAGGACCAAAATCCCTGCTGTCTTGCCCGCTCGCAAAGCAGCCGAGGGGCGACCGCGCCGGCCACCGCCGACTACTGGGAGCCGCTCTGGGCCGGCGGACGCCGGTATCGTGAGGTCACCAGCACCGAGGCCGCGCTGCTGGCCGACCACGTCGGACCGGGCCGCGGACGACCGGCTCTCGACATCGGCACCGGCGAGGGTTCTCTCGCCCACCACCTTCACCAGCTCGGTTACCGCACCATCGGCATCGATTTCGCGCCCAGCGCCATCGCCGCAGCCCGCAACACTCAGCAGGGCGACGGGCCGGTCTGGTACCTGATGGACTTCGTCTCCGATGACCTCAGCGCCCTACCGGATGCCGCGTATGCGGTCGTCACCTGCCGCCTGGTTTATCGGTGGATCGACGACAAGGCGACCTTCCTCGACCGCGTCCGACAGGTCCTGGCGCCCGGCGGGACCTTCTGGGTCGTCACCGAACTCGCCGGCCGCCGCGAGGAGAACGATCCATACAGGCACCTCGGGATCACACCCGCCGAGGCCGAAATCCTCACCGCGGGCTGGTCCGTAGTACGCACCGCCGATCTCGACGTGCTGCGCTGCTATGCACTCCGCCCCTGAACTGAGCACGGAGGTCGACGTGTTGGACAACGAGCATCAGACCCGCCTCGCCTGGGACACGTATGGAAAGCACCATCTGGAGCGCGCTACTCCCCTGCCGGAAGTGGATCAGATCTGCTGGGGCCCTGCAGTAAACGGGCCGGGGGGACGCCCTCCTCGGGGACATCGGGGGCCTGCGGGTCCTGGACATCGGCTGCGGCACTGGTCGGCACGCCGCCCACCTGGCCCGCACCTACGGAGCGCAGGTGGACGGCGTCGATGCTTCCCTCAGCCAGATCGAGCGAGCGCGTGCCCGCTACCCCGATGTACCGGACCTGCGGCTGGTGCACGCCGACGCTGTCGAGTACCTGGGCACGACAGCCCCGTACGACGTGATCTACTCCCTCAGCACCTTCCACTTCCTCGACCCGCACCGGCTCCTGCCCGCCCTGGCCACCGCCGTCAAACCGGGCGGACGGCTGTGCTTCACCGTGCTGCACACCAACTCCGATGGCGACGGCCCCACCTCGACCGTCACCCCACGCCCAGAGATCCTGCGCCTGGCCGGCGGCGACGATCTCACCGTGCACATGTGGGTGCTCACACCCGAGTTGTGGGAAGACCTGCTCGTGCACTACGGGTTCCGCGTGCAGGGCATCACCGTCCTCGACGCGCCGGAGAAGAACAACCACGCCTCCTACCGACTGTTCCAGGTCCACCGGCCGGCCCGGATCACCGCCCGTCCCCGCACCGCGAAGCCACCCGTCGCCCACGCGGCCGTCGGCGTCGGGGCCGTACTGCTCGGACCCCAGGGCCTCCTCCTTGGCCGACACCGGCTGGGCACACGGGAGCTGCCCGGCGGGACCGTGGAGCCGGGCGAGTCACTGCAAGAGACAGTCGTGCGCGAACTCGCCGAGGAGACCGGTCTGTGCACCGAGCCGGCCGACGTCCGTCTTCTCGGCATGTTCCTCGACCAGGTTGGCGACGTCGTCCGCATCACCTTCGGCGCGCTCGTCACCCACTGGCAGGGCGAGCCGGCCGACCAGCCTGGCGAGAGTGTCGGAGACTGGCGCTGGTGGCCGCTGGATGCCCTGCCGCCGGACCTGTTCGAGTGCAGTGCGCAGATCCTCACAGCCTGGCGCCCGGATCTCCCGATCGACCACGCCCCCGCCCGCTTCTCGCCCATCACCGACCCGCACACGACCGCCTGCGCGTGATACCAGCCCTGACTGGGCAGGACCCGCCCGGTGAACCCCCTACCGCCTCACCCATCGCTGAATCAACAGGACCGATCCCGTGACCCATCCACGCCGTGCCACGCCCGCCGATGCCGAAGGCATCACCCGCCTGCGATCCGAGCTGATCCTCTCCCAACCGCTCGCCCCGGACTGGCTAGCCCTTTGCCGAGACCAACTGGCCGAACGGCTGCAGGCTCATGGCGATGCCCGGGCCTACGTCGTCGACGCACCTGAGGGAGGACTCGTCACCTGCGCCCTGGCTCTCGTCAGCCCCGTACTGCCCGCACCCCGGTACCCCCACGGACTGGCCGCACGCATCCAAGCCGTGGCCACCCAGCCCGGGTACCGACGCCGTGGCTACGCCAAGGCCGCCCTCACCGCGCTCCTCAACGACCTGGAGCAGGAAGAGATCACCCTTTTCGAACTGCACGCCAGTGGCGAATCCAGGTCTCTGTACGAGGGGCTCGGATTCGTCAGCGATCCAGCACTCATGCGCAGAACCGCACTACCTCCGCAATCCCGCGGTCAGCACAGGCGCGGCGCTCTCACCGACGACTGGGACACGATCCAGCGTCTGGCCGACACGTTCAGCCGCCTCGATGCCGAGAACGGACTCGCACCAGAGGAGCAATGGACGCTGCAAGTGCTCAAGCTCGCCGAAGAGGTAGGCGAGGCTGCGCAGGCCGTCATCGGAGCCCGGGGCACCAATCCGCGAAAAGGGCACAGCCACACGTGGACAGACGTACAGGACGAGGTGGCCGACGCTGTCATCACCGGCATGGTCGCCCTGGCCCGACTGCGTCCCGACGCACGTGAATACTTCACTGCCGTCCTGGCCCGAAAAGCCGTGAAGTTCCTTCCGTCACAGGATTCCGGCGACGAGCTGCCTCGCTGACGCAGCCCCGCCAACGTGCTCCCGCCCCTCGACACGATCAACCGCCTCTCCCGGCAGTGACACATGCGGCCAGAGACGCATGGGCCCCGGCTGGACGCCGTCAGCCGGGGTCTGCATGCATGCAGAGACAGCGCAGTGGTTCAGGACTCGGTGTAGCGCGCGAGGAAGTCCAGCTCGGTGTGTGGGGGGCAGATGGCATGGGGGCCGCTGATGCAGTCGGCGGGCAGCTCTTAGAGGTCCTAACAGAAGTTGTTGATCAAGTAACCATCGGCTTGTCTGCTCGTTGGTCGGGGCGTGGGGAAGCGTCAGTCGCGGCCGTGGATCGTGTCGGACGAACTGTGGTCGCTCATCGAGCCGTTGCTGCCCGAGCCGGGGCCGAAGCTGGTGG